>JANYFH010000100.1 GCA_025362705.1 Betaproteobacteria bacterium | reverse complement strand
CTTCACGAAGTCTTCGCGGGATACGCCGAGGTACTTGGCAATCGGGCACGCAACCAGCACGGAGGAATAAATACCGAAGCAGATGCCGATGGTCAGCGCCAGCGCAAAGTAAAACAGGCTGGGCCCGCCAAAAATCAGCATGGCCAACACCATCATCTGCGTAAGACTGTGAGTAATGATGGTTCGCGAAATCGTACCGGTAATCGCTGCGTCAAAAATCTCGGACGTCGTCGCCTTGCGCATTTTGCGAAAATTCTCTCGCGCACGATCAAACACCACCACCGACTCGTTGACTGAATATCCCAAAATCGCAAGAATCGCCGCCAACACCGGTAATGAAAATTCCCATTGGAAAAATGCGAAGAAGCCAAGAATGATCACGACGTCATGCAGGTTGGCGATGATGGTGGCAACAGCGAAACGCCACTCAAAACGAATCGCCAAATAAAGCATGATGCCGATACAAACCGCGGTCAACGCAAGCGCGCCGTCATACGCAAGTTCTTTACCGACGGTACTGCCGATTACCTGCGTTTGCTTCAGCGTTGCCGAAGCATCCATCTTTTTCAGCAACGCCATCACGCGGTCACTTTGCTTTTGCATAGCTTCATTTTGATTCTGCGCGCCGTCAATCATCTTGAGCGGCAAACGAATCTGCACATCTTTGGCTGAGCCAAAATTGATCACTGAAATATCCAGGAAGCCGTCATTCTTCAACGTTTCACGAATGCGATCCGGCTCGGCCGTGCTGGCAGAACTGACTTCCATCACCATGCCGCCTTCGAACTCAATCGAAAGGTGCAATCCTCTGGAAAACAGGAAAAACACCGCTAACAGGAAGGTAGCGAATGAAATCGCGTTGAACACCTTCGCGTGACGCATGAAGGGAAGCGGCTTCTTGATTCTGAAAAATTCCATGATGCTGTTTCTTTCTTGAGATTTCGTGGTGCAGTGCGCGGATAATTCTTATGCTGCAGCTTTTGACGATCTGTGCCAATCGACATTGCCGATAGACAGTTTGGCTACCTTCTTGCCACCGTAGATCAGGTTAATCATTCCGCGTGAAACCATCACTGCACTGAACACCGATGTGACAATACCGAGGCAATGCACCACCGCAAATCCACGCACCGGCCCCGAGCCCCAGATCAGTAGCGCCAAACCCGCAATCAATGTCGTGATGTTTGAATCGATGATGGTGTCGAGTGCCCGCTCATAGCCGGTCTGGATCGCCATTTGCGGTGACATGCCATTGCGAAGTTCCTCGCGAATGCGCTCATTGATCAGCACGTTCGCGTCGATCGCCATACCGAGTGTCAATGCTACTGCTGCAATACCGGGCAGAGTGAGCGTTGCCTGCAACATCGACAGAAGTGCACCAAGGAACAACAAATTGGTTGCAAGAGAAACCACCGACACCACACCAAACAACGCGTAGTAAATAACCATGAACACAGCTATCAAGGCGAAACCGAACATCAATGAGTGCTTGCCTTTCTCGATATTTTCAACACCAAGGCTAGGACCGATCGAGTTTTCTTCAATGATTTCCATGGGTGCTGCCAGCGCACCTGCACGCAGTAGCAACGCCAGATTTTTGGCTTCTTGCGTACTCGGCATGCCGGAAATATAGAATCGAGCACCTAGCTCGCTTTGTATATTGGGCCAAGTCAGCACTTCGGGCTTTTCATTTTCAATCATGATGACGGCCATGCGCTTGCCGACATTTCCGCGTGTTGCCATTGTCATTGCGCGGCCACCGGCCGCGTTTAGCGTCACGTTGACAATTGATCCGCCGCCACCTTGCTGGTCGAACCCGGGCTGCGCATCGGTAATCTTGTCTCCCGTAAACGCAACGTTTTTGTAGACGAGAACCGGAAAGCCTTTTTCATCGATGATCCTTTCAGTACCAAACGGTGCCGGTTCATTGCGATAGCGCTCAAACGCATCGTAATTTCTCGACGACGCATGCTCCTCTGCTACAAGTCGAACTTCTAGCGAGGCGGTACGACCGATGACGTCCTTGCAACGCGCGGGATCAAGACAACCCGCAATCTGCACAAGAATCCGGTCGGCACCCTGCTGCTGCACGATGGGCTCTGAGACACCGAGTTCGTTTACGCGCCTTCGCAAGGCGGTGATATTTTGCTGTATCGCGTTTTCCTGCAATTTCTTTAGCGTTTCCGGCTTCATCAAAGCGGTCAACACGAACTCGCCATTGACTTCGGTATCACGCAGCTGCAATTCCGGCATTTGTGCACTGATCTCGGTCTGCGCTTTGAGCATTTCCGGCTTTTCTTTGAATTTCGCAACAATGCGATCTGCTTCGCGCGAGATTGTGCCGTTGTAGAAGATTTTCTTATCCCGCAGCAATACGCGAATATCGCCCGTGTAGCGATCAACGGCTTTGTCCAGCACCGCTTTCATTTTGACTTCCATCAGGAAATGTACACCTCCACGCAAATCAAGACCGAGATACATCGGTAGCGCGTTGATGCGGGACAACCACGCAGGCGAACTTGAAATCAATTGCAACGCGACGATATAACCTGAACCCAGTTTCGCGTTGATGACATCGCGCCCCTTCAACTGGCTATCGCCGTCTTTGAATCTCACCTTGAGCGATTCCCCATCGATCTGCACGCTTGTGGCAGCAATGCTGGCCGCCTTCAGCGCTTCCTCGACTTGTTTTTGCACATCGGCGTCGGCCTTGTTGGCGCGCAAGCCCGACACTTGAACCGCTGGTACATCGCCGAAGAAATTGGGAAGCGTATAAAGAAACGCGATCACAAGGGCAACAACAATGACGGCGTATTTCCAGACAGGGTATTTGTTCATTTAGG
>JANYFH010000081.1 GCA_025362705.1 Betaproteobacteria bacterium | reverse complement strand
GCCGGTGCAGATTCTCAGCGGTGCATCGGGGCCGATTACCGATCGGCGCAAAGCGGGCGATCTTGCCGTCAAACGTAAATTTGGCGACAACACCTTCGGCGTGTCGCGTTCACTCTCGACCGAAAAGGATTACACCTCGTACGCGGCAGGCGCGAATGCGACCTTCGATTTCAATGAGCGCAATACCACGCTGGCACTGGGCTATGGCAAAAGCGATGATCGGGTGCGTTCCACCGAAGACCCCACACTCAATGCTCGCCGCGATACCAAAGACTATCTGCTTGGGCTCACACAAATACTCAGCCGCTACGCGCTGATTCAAAGCAATCTCACGCGCACCATCGGCCACGGCTATTACGACGACCCGTATCGCCTGACGCAGTCGCTGATCAAGAATGGCCAGTTTCAGTCGCTCAACCTGTTTGTCGATACGCGCCCCGCGTCGCGCGCGCAATGGGCGTGGCTGACGCGCTACAAGCGCACGCTGGCCGAACAGCAAGCAGTGGTGACCATGGAGTATCGCTACTTCACCGACGACTGGGGAATCCGGGCCCACACGCTTTATGGAAGCTGGCTGCAGACGGTGAATGAAAACTGGAAATGGGAAGCAGGGCTGCGCTATTACAGCCAGCGGCAGGCGGATTTTTATCGCGCCGAAATTGTCGCGTTGCCGGTGCCCAGATTTACGTCGAGCGATCAACGCATCGCCAGCTTCGGCGCGCTGGAGCCTTCCGTGAAAGCGATTGTGCAATTGACCGATGCGGCTTCGCTGGATGTCGGGGTATCGATGTACCGACAGCAGGGCAACTGGAAAATTGGTGGCGGTACGCCGCCGTTTCAGCCTTTGCAGGCGGTGCTGGTGAACGTGGGGGTGGTGTATCGGTTTTGAGGATTGCCCTCACACCAACCCATGCAAAAAACCTGCCACAACTTCCGCGCAATGGCTTGCGACAACGTCATCGAGTTGTACGCGCCAACCAGCGCACTCGCGGATGAAGCCGCACACGCCGCGACACGCGAAGTCAAACGCATCGAAGCAAAATATTCTCGCTATCTCGCCGATAGCGTGGTCTCGCGCATCAATGCCGCAGCGGGAATTGCACCTGTAGAAGTCGATGCAGAGACCGCGCTATTGCTCGACTACGCCGATGTCTGCAACAGCCAAAGCGACGGCCTGTTCGATATCACTTCCGGCATTCTGCGCCGCGCGTGGAATTTCAAGGCCACGCAACCGCCATCGCGCGAAATACTCGCACCCTTGCTGCCCTTGATCGGCTGGCAGTATGTGGAGCGCGCAGCGGGGCACGTGTATTTATCCAGGCCGGGAATGGAAATCGATTTCGGTGGCTTCGGGAAAGAATACGCAGCGGATCGCGCTGCTGCCGTGCTGCTCTCGTATGGATTGCGTCATGCGTTCGTGACTCTGGGCGGCGATGTGGTTGTCACCGGCCCGCACGCGAACGGCGCGCCCTGGCATCTGGGCATTCGCCATCCGCGCAAGGAAAATGAAGTGATCGCGACCCTGCCGATCAGCTCCGGCGCGGTTGCGACCAGCGGCGATTACGAGCGCTTTCTCGAATTTGCGGGGCGACGCTATTCACATATTCTCGATCCACGCACCGGCGAATCGGTGCAGGGATTTCAAAGCGTGACTGCGTTCGCACCGACTTGTCTGGTGGCGGGAAGTATCACGACGATTGCGATGTTGAAGGGCGAACGGGAAGGGAAAGCGTGGTTGGACGAGAGTGGCTGTGAATTTGTTGCGGTGGATGCGGCGGGGCGTGCGGCTAGGTTACTTCTATAGAGACGGCGACTAAATATGTGAAATCGTCGTCCCCGCGCAGGCGGTGATCCAGCGACTTTGCAAGCTACGCCACTGGGTTCCCGCCTGCGCGGGAATGACGGAATGTTGAGGTTTCGAGAAGTACTCGCAAGCGTACATCCAGCAATGGCGCTACTTTCGGCGCATAAATAGCCTGAAACCCGCGCCAGTGCTTGAGTTTTGGAAAATGTTCGATATTGATTATTGTCGCACCCACAATCAAACACTTCCCCCTTTGGAAAAGGGGGACTGAGGGGGATTTTAGGTGACTGCGACTTGGCCAATACCAAAATCCCCCTTGATCCCCCTTTTCAAAGGGGGAAATGCATTGCCGCGACTGTCGCAAGAATGGAGGTGGACGACTTTCAACAAGCCCACAACCTAATCGATCTTCGCCCCGGACTTCTTCGTGACCTCCGCCCATTTGACGATATCCGTTTTGACCATCGCCATCGCTTCGGCAGGCGTAT
>JANYFH010000069.1 GCA_025362705.1 Betaproteobacteria bacterium | reverse complement strand
ACATTTTCGCGGTTGCAGTGGCGAGATCAATCGCCTGCCACGCGCTTATCATTCCGGCGATGCCGCCGAGATAGACTGGATTTTGCGTCGCGCAAAAGCAGAAGTGCCACGTCAACCGCTGTACGTTGCGGCAATTTCGCTCGGCGGCAACGCCACATTGAAATGGCTGGGCGAACAGGGCAGCCAGGCAACTGGCATCGCCGACGCCGCAATCGCCATTTCAGCGCCTGTTGACCTCACTGCGGCGGGCGACGCGCTGGGGCGCGGTTTTTGCAAGGTGTACACGAATAGATTTCTGGTGACCATGAAGGAAAAATCGCTGTCGAAGCTGGCGCGTCATCCTGGAATATTCAACGCCGACATTGCAATGAGGGCAAAGACGTTGCGCGAATTCGACAACGAAGTCACCGCGCCTTTGCACGGTTACCGCGATACCGACGACTACTGGTCGCGCGCCTCCGCCAAACCGGGTCTCATCGATGTTCGCGTGCCGACGCTGGTACTCAACGCACAAAACGATCCTTTCCTGCCTGCATCTGCGCTACCGACCGCGGCGCAGGTATCATCTGCGGTAACGCGACATTTCACACAGCATGGCGGTCACGTCGGTTTTTCGTCGGGGCGTTTTCCCGGCAATGGCGGTTGGATGCCGCAACGCGTTTTTCACTTTATCGACTACAGGAACTAAATCATGTCGCTTAAACCGCATTTTCCACAATTGGCTGCTGAAATATTCAAAGCCTATGACATTCGCGGTATCGTCGGTAAATCGCTCACGCCGGAGACGGTGGAATTGATCGGCAAGGCGCTCGGCTCCGAAGCAAAGCGTCGCGGTGGCAAGGTAATCAGCATCGGCCGCGATGGCAGACTTTCCGGGCCGCTGTTTGCGCAGGCGCTGGCGCGTGGAATCCAGTCAACCGGTATAAACGTCATCGACATCGGCATGGTCGCCACACCGATGGTGTATTTTGCGGCGTACTATTTCAACACCGGCTCAGCCGTCATGATCACGGGCTCGCACAATCCGCCCGACTACAACGGCATCAAGATGGTGATCGAAGGCGAGACGCTGGCTCTGGACGCGATACAAGCGCTGAAACGCCGTATTGACGCGAATGATTTTGAAACGGCGACGACACCGGGAACATACGAAACACGCGACTTGAACGACGCCTATATTGCCCGCATCGTCGGCGACGCCAAACTGTCGCGACCGATGAAAATCGTTGTCGATTGTGGCAATGGCGCGCCGGGCGCCTACGCGCCGAAGCTGTTCCGCGCCATGGGCTGTGAAGTGACCGAGCTGTTCTGCGAAGTCGATGGCACTTTCCCTAACCATCATCCCGATCCCGCGCAACCAAAAAATTTGCAAGACGTGATTCGCACATTGAAAGAAACCGATGCCGAACTTGGTCTCGCGTTTGATGGCGACGGCGACCGGCTTGGGGTGGTGACGAAGGACGGTGAAATTATTTTTCCCGATCGTCAACTCATGCTGTTTGCGGCCGATGTACTTTCGCGCGTGCCCGGCGGCGAGGTGATTTTTGATGTGAAGTCATCACGCAATCTGTTCAAGTGGGTGCGCGACCACGGTGGCCGCCCAACGATGTACAAGACTGGCCACTCGCTGCTGAAACTCGAAATGAAACGGACCGGCGCACCGATTGCCGGCGAGATGAGCGGCCATATATTTTTCAAGGAACGCTGGTACGGATTCGATGACGCGCTCTACTGCGGTGCACGGTTGCTTGAGATCGTGAGCAAGTTTGCCGATGCGAATGTTCCGCTGAAAGCCTTGCCGGACGCGATTTCCACACCGGAACTGAACTGGCAACTGAAGGAAGGCGAGCCGCATGCGCTGGTCGAACAAATTCGCAAGACGGGCGGATTTGTTGGCGCTACTGAAGTAATCACCATCGATGGCGTACGTGTCGAGTATCCGGATGGATTCGGTCTGGCGCGTGCGTCTAACACCACGCCCGTCATCGTGTTGCGTTTTGAGGCCGAAACGGAAGCCGGGCTAAAGCGGATTCAGGAAGATTTTCGACGTGTGTTGACTGCAGCCAAGTCGGATGTGCCTCTGCCGTATTGATGGGGCGTTTACTTGGCGTAATTTGACGTAGATATAGCATTGGTAGGGTTTTTCAGGTGTTTTTGCTCTGAAAAGCGCGCTGGTGCTTGTGTTTCGTCATTCCCGCGCAGGCGGGAATCCAAGTTTCGC
>JANYFH010000051.1 GCA_025362705.1 Betaproteobacteria bacterium | reverse complement strand
CTTCACGCAGGCGACGGTGACCGGCTGCGGCCTCTCGAAGCCGCTGTCGTACAACTGGTCGTTCCTCTCCACGCCGGCGCCGGGTATCACCCTCAACCAACCCACCCGCGCGAACCCCGCATTTTTCCCCACCGTGAGCGGTACCTATGTGGTCGGGCTCCAGGTGAACGACGGCACCACCAACAGTCCGCTTTCGACGGTGACGATCGTCACCTCCGACCAAGCGGGCGGCGGGCTCGACTATGTGGCCGCGCCGGGCATCAACCTGCTCTTGGGGGGCGTGCACCACTACAACAGCTTTCGCGTGCCGGCGGGTGCGACGATTCTGCTCAATCCAAACAGCGGCACGCAGTACCTCGACCTGCGCGTCACCGGCGACGTCTTCATCGGCGGCTCGATCAACGTCTCCGGCTCGGCGGGTGGCGACGGGCCCGCCGATGCCGTGCCGTGGCAGGGCGCGGGTGGCGGCCAGACAGGCTACCCATTTCTTCAGGGCGCGACGCCCAACCCGAACGGAGGCTGCTCCACCACCAAAGGTGGCACCAACGTGGCCATCAACTCGGGCGGAGGCGGCATGGGCAGCGCCGGTGGTGACGGCGCGGTCAACGGCGGTACCTGCGGCGCGGGCAATGGCGGCGCCAACGGCGGCGGCTCGGGTGGCGGGTCCTCAGGCGGCGGTGGCGGCGGCTTTGCGGGCGGCGGCGGTGGCGGCGGCAACACCTGCGCCGGCAATGCAGCCGGCGGCAGCGGCGGCGGGTCGTCAGGCGGCGCTGGCGGCGGCATCGCGCAGGGCGGCGGCGGCGGCAACGGCGGCGGCCTTCCCTACGACGGCACGTTCGGCACCAGCGTCGTCCTCGGGCAGTGCGTTACCTCGGGCTACGGGGGCGGCGGCGGCGGCGGTGCGATCGGCATTACAGCCGCAGGCGACCTCTCGATGCTGAGCACCTTCCAGACCGGCTCGGGCGGTGGCGGCGGCGCCGGCGACGAGGGCCGCGGCGGCGGCGGCGGCGGCGGCGCGATCCGCATCATCGGCGGCGGCGCCATCGTGGTCGCCGGCTCTATCTTCGCCAACGGCGGCCGCGGCGGAGACTCTGCCGCCGACGCCACCTGCTGCCAGGGCGGTTCGGGCGGCGGCGGCTCGGGCGGCGCGATCTGGCTGAGCGCCCCGACGGTGTACCTGTCGGGCAACCTCTCAGCCTCGGGTGGCCGTGGCGGCATCGCCCAATCGGCCCGTGGCGCGGCGAACGGCAACGGTGGCCCAGGCGGCCTGGGCCGCATCCGCCTCGCCTCGCCGTCGATCACCAACTACGGCATCACCAACCCGGCGCTGCCGGCCAAGCTGGACGGCAGCACAAACGGCAGCGGCCTCATTTGGACCGACAGCGTGGCCAACCCGGTCAGCCTACCGTAGGGGGTATAGGAATTTCAAACGCCCTTTTTCAAGAATCCTGAATGAGCTTCCCCCGAAATTTCGTCTTCCATCGATCTGCAGATAGGATAACAAAATGGGAGGGTTGGGATATTCAAGATACCGTGGAGTGAACCCCCGGAACTGTAACGCTACAGCGGCTGAATTTGATACGCTTGTCATGGCCTTCAACTCAGAGGGGAAGGTACTTGGCAATCAGAGGTCCGTATCGGCGGCATAGTCCGCGTTTCAAGCTTCAACTTTGTAGCGATATTCGGTCAGGCAAGATCGGCCGGCGCGAGGCGGCTAAGACCTACGCGCTATCGACCAATCTTTTACAGCTATGGCTTTCGCAGTACGATCGGGGCGAATTGAGTAACGAAGAGGCGGCAGCCCATCTTGTCGATGAGTACGAAGCGAAAATCGCCGCTTTGGAACGCAAAGTGGGCCAGCTCACCATGGAACTGGACCTGCTTAAAAAAAGTCCACGCCTGCGCCTCGTGTCGTCGAACGAGGACTCATTGATCATCAGCGGCCCGAAGGTTGTTCCATCCGGCGGGGGTGCAACGTGACCGAGCTGCCACGTAGCACGTATTACTACCGGCCTGCCGATGCACATTCCACAAATATCGCCGATGATGATTTGCGGCGGCACATTGAAGACATCCAGGACGAACTCCCCGGATATGTCGGCTCCATGCCGTTGCAGCTGGCCCCCGAAACCACGTAGATTGGCCCGCGCATATGAAATAGCTAAGTCGAAAATCGCTGACGCTGCACTGACGATTGCTGACCTCAAGCTGATGCCTCTGCGAGTACGACTGCGACAAAGCGCACGGAAGTTTGGAAGGTAGCCGGCCTGAACTCTTCGTGACTTAAATCAATGGAATGAGATGCGCAAAGCGTATATTCGTTCGCACCAGACGTCGGTCACTATTCCATTCGAATCCGATCCGGTAAGAACAGTGGGTTTTCTAAATTCAATTGTTTCGCTAACAGGCCGCAAGCGATGTGCGGGTTTACCGCGCAAGCGCATCGTGGCTAGGAGGAATAAAAATGAAGATGATCACCAAGCCGTTGGTGCGGGCTGTTGCCATTGCGGTATCAGCGTCAGGCTTGCTTCACGTTACCCCAGCCTTTGCACAGAGTTCAAGTGATACGCAGCAGGAAATTACCGCGCTGAAGCAGCAAGTGCAATTGCTAATGAGAAAAGTTGACGAGCTTTCAAGTCGACAGAATTCCACTGCGGAGAAACAGGAAAAAATCGAGAAGCAAGTCACCGCACAGTTGCCTTCCGGCGGCGCTACAGCGAGTGCGTTAAAGGGTATCGAACTATATGGCAATCTCGATATTTCCATCGACGACTCCACGAAAGGCATTGTCGGGAAAATCGCCAACAACGGTGTGGATACCCCGGTGGGAAAAATGGGATGGGTGCCTGCAATTTCCACCAATCTCTCCTATTTGGGTATTCGCGGCAGGCATGATTTCGGAAATGGCCTAGCTGCGATCATGCAGCTCGAAACGCAGCTGGACGTGTCGGCAACCGCCGGTACGGTCAATAACAACTCGTCGAATGATTCGGTCGTCAAAGGCGCCTTAACATCGCGCGATAGCTTCATTGGCCTAACCGGCGACTTTGGTGCCGTAAAAATAGGCAAAACGGACGCGCCGTACAAACGCTCGACCGCGCGGATGAATCCTTTTAATGGAACCGTGGGTGATTACGCCGCCATCATGGGAAATACTGGTGGCGACAATCGGGTTGAATTTGGCACGCGCCTGGATCACGCCATCTGGTATGAGTCGCCAAAGTTTCAGGGGCTATCATTCAATGCGCTGATTTCGCCCGGCCAAAATCGCGCTTCGGACAACAGCATCCAAGCAATCGGTGAATCCAGTTGCGCTGGCGGCAATGTGCCAGGGAGTGGCGCATTGCCCTATGGGTGCAATGATGGCTCTTTCGGCACCGCATACAGTTTCAATGTCGCGTATGAGTCGGGGCCGCTATACGTGACGGCTGCATATGAAATGCACAAGGCCGTCAATCGCACCAGCGATGCGGATGGATCAGTCACCACCGTCGGTGGGCATGATTTCGTGTTCGACAACACGGTCGGTATCGCCAACGAGCGCGCGTTCAAAGTGGGTGCTCAATTTACCCTACCCACACACACGACATTGAACGCGGTCTACGAGGACATGCGCAGGGAACTGCCTTATCACTACTTCGACGAACGCTCGCGCAAGGGTTACTGGTTCTCAGCGACACAGATGATTTCCGACCAGGACAGCGTCAGCTTCGGCTGGGGTCACGCGGATAAAACGCCAGGCGCGCCCGGGCAGCACAACATTGAAACCGGCCCCAATCAGGACAACGCTTCAAACATGTACACCGCCATGTATCGACATGCGATGGACAAGCAAACCACCTGGTACCTGGTCTATGCTACTCAGGTCAACCACCCGGCGGGGCATTTCGACTTGGGGGCGGGTGGACGCGCCAACACTACCGACTGCCACGACGCCAGTCAGATCGGCGCCGTCAATCCGGTGGATGGTACGTACAGTCCAGGGGGTCCCTTCTGCTATACCGGTGGGAAATTGCAAGCCCTGTCAGTTGGAATGAACTATCGGTTTTAAAGAGAAACGGTTGACGGGTGGAGTTTGCCGCTTCTTGAAAAGAAAGGGCGCCTGGGATAGGCGCTACTTTCGTTATGCTCAAGCGGGTTGTTGCTACGCGATCGAAATTGCCCGTTTTTCCGAAGAACGCCGCCGCTTTTTTTAACAGATCGCGTTCAATCCGGGCAATGGCCAGTTCCCGCTCCAGTTCGCGGATGCGCTGTTGCTCAGCAGTGAGCTTCGCGGGGCCGCTGGGCTTGAGTTCACCCGCCTTGGCTTGCCGGATCCACAGATGCAACGATTTGGTGTCGATATCGAGCTGGCGCGCTGCGGTCGGAACACCAACCGCCTCAGCTAATCGGATCGCTTCAGACTTATACTCGGCCGTAAACACCCGGCGTGGGACTCGTTTCATTTCGGATTCCTTTCAGTTGATAAACTACCATCAACTTATCCGTCCGAAAAACCGGGCCCCGTTCAGTTCGCGCGAGAGTATCGAGCGCCATGCGCCAGAAACCGTGCAGTGCCATCAGGTGCATGGACGACCAGTAACCTATTTGTGCGCCTGGACGATTTGCAGCAATGCAGGAAACGCTTTCGGCGTGGAGGCGACGATGGTCCCCGTTTTCAGGTAGTTGTCCTCACCCGCAAAGTCGGTTACCAAACCACCGGCTTCCTTGATCATCAGCGCACCGGCAGCCATGTCCCACGCGCTCAAACCCATTTCCCAGAAGCCGTCGTAGCGGCCGCAGGCAACGTAGGCCAGGTCAAGTGCGGCCGCACCAGGCCGACGAATGCCCGCGCACTTCGGTGTGAGATCTTTGAACATGGCGAGATAGCGGTCGAAGTTGTGCATTTCGCGCGATGGAAATCCGGTGCCGATCAGGCAATCCTGCAATTGAATTCGTTTTGATACGCGAATGCGCCGGTCATTCAGGAATGCACCGCCACCTTTGGAGGCGGTAAAAAGTTCATTGCGTGTTGGATCGTAAATCACGCCGTGGTTTACCGCGCCTTTTACGGCAAGCGCAATCGACACGCAATATTGCGGAAAGCCGTGTAGAAAATTAGTAGTACCGTCGAGCGGATCAATGATCCACTGGTAATCCGATTCTGTTTTGGATTCGCCTGACTCCTCGGCGAGAATGCTATGCTGGGGATAGGCAGTTCTGAGCACCTCGATGACGGCTGCTTCGGCGGCACGGTCCACTTCGGAGACATAGTCGTTGGGCGCCTTTTGCTCGACGGTGAGTTTGTCCAGGTCATTGGACGCGCGATTGATGATCGAACCGGCACGGCGCGCCGCTTTCACGGCGATAGTTAACATCGGGTGCATTTTAGTTTTCAGTAAAGAGCAAGAGTAAGTGTCTATTTTATATGAATGAACCTACGTCGTCTCCTGCCATTGGCACAGTTAGCCCGCTGGCGCGAATCCGTGTCGTGATGGTCGAAACATCGCACCCGGGCAATGTCGGCAGTGCCGCGCGCGCGATGAAAACAATGGGGCTGTCCAATCTGGTGCTGGTCGCCCCAAAGATCAAAGATGTCACCACGCATCGCGATGCAATCGCCCTGGCCTCAGGCGCAACGGATGTGCTGGCAAGTGCACGCGTGGTTGCGACATTCGATGAAGCGATCAACGATGTACGGTTTGCGATTGCCTTTACGGCAAGAAAACGCGAACTCTCGCACCCCTTCAAACCTTTGCGCGAAGCTGCGCAAATTGCCGTAACCGAAGCGGCAT
>JANYFH010000334.1 GCA_025362705.1 Betaproteobacteria bacterium | reverse complement strand
GACATGCGGCGGCACGCATTGTCGACGCAAATGTTTTTTCTGTTTCAACGTATCAATCAATTGGCCTCGGTCCGCCAGCCGGATTTATTCGAGAAAAAAACAATAGCCGATTACATGCTGGCGAAAGATGCGCTGTTCGCCAGGCTCACGCTGGATGACAATGAATTCAATCTGTATTCGCAGCTCTACAATCATCTGAAGCCGCAGGCACCGACACCGGATCTGGTCATTTATTTGCAGGCATCGGTGCCGCAGTTGATGACACGAATTCAGCGGCGCGCGCGACCGATGGAAAAAGGCATCAGCGAAGATTATCTGATGCGCCTGTCGGAATCCTACACGCGCCATTTCTACGATTACCGCGAATCACCGCTGCTGATCGTGAATAGTGACCCGTTCAATTTTGCGGATAACCGCGAACACATGGATATGCTGATCAAGCGTATTGAGAACTTGCGCGGCGGGCGCGAGTACATCAACGCATCCTGATCGGTCGGCAATGGATATTGTTCACACCGTCGCCGAGTTACGCGCGCGCCTGAAAAAGGAAGCGTGCATCGGCTTCGTGCCTACGATGGGAAGCCTGCACCCGGGGCATCTCGAGTTGATGCGCATCGCGCGCGACCAAGTGGACAAAATAGCGGGCGCAAATGGCTGTATCGTCGTTTCCATTTTCGTCAACCGTTTGCAGTTCGGGCCTAACGAGGATTTCGGTAAATATCCGCGCACTCTGGCGGACGACTGCGAGAAATGCCGGGCGGCTGGTGTCGATGTCGTTTTCGCGCCGGATGAATCTGAAATGTATCCCGAGCCGCAAACGTATGTTGTCGAGCCACTGGAAATTCAACACATCCTCGAAGGCGCGGTGCGACCTGGACACTATCGCGGTGTGGCGACCGTGGTGCTCAAACTTTTCAACATGGTGCAGCCGCATGTGGCAGTGTTCGGCAAAAAGGACTACCAGCAATGTCGAGTGCTTGACAACATGGTGCGGCAATTGAATCTGCCCGTCGAAATGCTGCTGGCCGAAACGGTGCGGGCCGATGATGGTCTCGCACTGTCGTCACGCAACGGTTACTTGACCGCAACCGAGCGTGCAGAAGCGCCACAGCTTAATGCAGCATTACGGGAAATTGTGGTGGAACTACGGTCAGGCAATCGCGATTACATGGCGCTCGAAGCGAAGGCGCAAGCTACGCTCAGCGTGCGGGGCTGGCGACCGGACTACATTACGATCCGCCGTCAGCTTGATCTCTTGCCGCCAATCGTGGGGGACCGCGCATTGGTGGTACTCGCCGCCGCGCGCATCGGTGCGACGCGACTTATCGATAATCTTGAAGTGTCACTTTAGCGACCCAAGACTTCCCTTTTCGTAAACCATCACGCCGCCCGCAACGAATCCACAATCTTCATCCTGGCCGCTTTCACCGCTGGTAAAAAGCCGCCGATAAATCCCATGACCAGCGAAAACAGCAACGTCTGAATCACGATCTTGAATGTCAGCAGAAAGCTGAAGGCGAGCTGTGAAAACGACTGGAAATTCATCGTCGAAATGGTGATCGTTTGCAGAAAAGCCGCGCACGCCAAACCGGCCAATCCACCTACGACGCCAAGCAGCAGTGATTCGGTAAGAAACGCCACCAGTATCGATGGCTGCCTGAATCCAAGGGCGCGCAAGGTACCGATTTCTGCCGTGCGCATGGCGACAGAGGAATACATCGTAATCGCCGCACCGATCATTGCGCCGACCGAAAAAATGACGGAAAGAAAAATTCCGAGGAACGAAATGAAAGTCGACAACGCACGCGACTGGTCCTCATAAAAAAGCCGCTCACGTTTGCCTTCAAGGGCAATGCGGATATCGTCTTCCACGTTTTTGGTGAGGGCGCCGAACTTGTCGACACCCGACATTTTGACAATGACCGATGAATAGTTCGTGCGGCGAAACGCCTGCATGAGTTGTTCCACATCGCCCCATACCTCCGAATCGAACGCGCTCTTGCCGGCGTCGAAATACCCCACGATCAGCCATTCGCGCTGGGCAAAGCGCAGTTTCTGGCCGATGGCCACGCCGTCAAATTCATCGTGAATACTTTTGCCCACAACGATTTCGGAAGAACCGGGCTTGAACATGCGCCCTTCGACAATCTTCACTTGTGGCCGCAACAACTGTCCCATCGGCGATACGCCTCGCGTTACGATGTTGGAGCCCTTGTCCTGCCCTGTTTTGGTGAGTGAAATAAGGACCAGCGATTCTTTCGAGGCCATTGCCCTACCGTCCTCGCCGCGCGCGAGTTGCGGCTGACTTTCAACGAGCGCCGCCTGGTCGCGCGTGATACCGCTCTGGATTTCAGTCTCGGCGCCTTTGCGGATGAATATCACGTTGTCGATGCTGCCGGTGCCCACCATGGTTCTGTTCAGGCCCGCGTCGAGCATCAGCACGGCGGCGAATACGAATGCGACCAATGCCATCCCGCCAGCAGTCAGCATTGTCGTCAGCTTGCGGGTCCACAAATTGCGGAAGATGTAGTTGAAGGGAACTTTCATCCGACGTGTCTCAACCCATCAACAATTTTCACACGCGCGCTGCGCCAGCCCGGCACCAGTGCGGCCACGACCCCGACCACCAAGGCGCACGCCAGTTGCATCAGCACAGTGGATTGCGAAACGTTGAACACCGCAAAGACGGCGGCGGCGATAATACCGACCCCCTTGGCCAGCGGAAATGTCAGCAGAATTCCCAGCACCCCGCCGATGAGTGAAAGCATCAGCGCTTCACCAAAAATCAATGCCGCAACAAAACCGGGACCAAAGCCCAGCGCTTTCAGCGTCGCGTACTCGGTCGATCGTTCGCGCGCGGTCATCGCCATCGTATTCGCGACCACGGCCATGATGATGAATATCACCACGAACGAAACGATGCGGATGGTCAGGATGATCTGCTCCATCTGTGAAATGAATCCGAGCTGGAATGATTTCTCCGTCTCGGTCAGCGTTTCGGCCAGCGAATTCCTGAATTCAGCGTCGATCGCCTTGGCAATATCGGCCGTGCGCGAGGGATCATCAACTTCGATCACAAAGGTGCCGATTTGCTCCATACGCCGCGGATACTTTTGTTTCAACCATTCGTTAACGTAGTCCCAATGAAAATACATTTGCCGCGTGATGGTCGTGTCGTCCTTCGCATCAAAGATGGCGCGCAGGGTAAACGTCCAGGTGCCTGAAAAAATGGTGCCACGGATCGGAATCGTGTCGCCGATTTTCCAGCCAAACTCATTGGCCAGTTTGCGGCCGACGGCAGCGCCCTGGCGGTCGCGCTTGAACGCGATCAGTTGATCGGCTGGCATCACGAACTCAGGATAGAGATCGAAAAAGTTTTCGTGATCGACAGCAAACTGCGGAAAAAAATTCTTCGGCTCTTTATAAACACCGCCGAACCAATTGAGTAGCGTGACGGACTTGACACCGTTGACGGTGCGCATACGTTCCCGATAGTAGATCGGCATGGGGAACACCAGCGAGATCGCGTTGCGCGTGACCAGACGCGACGCGGAAGCGGCGTTCGAACCCGCAAACCAGGCATCGACCACCGTCTGCAACAACCCGAACGCAACGATGGCGATGATGAGCCCGATGATGGTCAAGCTGGAACGCAGCTTGGCGCGGAATACGTTCTTGAATATGAGCTTGAGGTAATACACGTCAGGCAGTCGCCGCATCGTTGATGAGCTCACCCTTTTCAAGATGAACAATGCGTCTCGCCGCCTCGGCAGCATGCGCATCGTGGGTCACCATGATGATGGTCTTGCCCATTTCCTCGTTCAGCCGCTTCAACATGCCAAGCACATCGCTGGCCGATTGCTTGTCCAGATCGCCCGTCGGTTCATCGCAAACCAGGATTGTCGGGTCAGTGACGATCGCACGTGCAATGGCAACGCGCTGCTGCTGGCCACCGGAAAGCTCGTTCGGGTAGTGTTCCATGCGGTCGGCAAGGCCCACCAGCGAGAGCGTCATTTCCACGCGCTGGCGGCGTTCGGCTCTCGACAGATTGGTCAGTTGCAGCGGCAGCTCTACATTCTCGAATGCAGTCAACACTGGCATGAGGTTGTAGAACTGGAAAATAAAGCCGATGTTTGAGGCGCGCCAATCGGCCAGTTCACCTTCAGATAACTGCGTAATATCCTCCCCATCAACGGTGAGAATACCGCCGTCAGGTTTGTCGATGCCCGCAATCAAATTCAGCAGCGTGGATTTTCCGGAACCGGATGGCCCCATCAGCGCGATGAAGTCGCCACGGTTAATTTCGAGCGAAATATCGTGCAATACCGGTACCTTTTGATCGCCACGCGTGTAGCTTTTGACGAGATGCTTTATCTCTACGAGTAATGGCGGCATGGCATGCGCCGATCTATTTCTTGATGATGGTGACTGCACCGCCATCTTTAAGTTTTTCGGTTGGACTCAACACCACCTTGTCGCCAGGCTTCACCGCAGACACTTGCACCAGGTCACCGACCTTGCCAGCAACGACGATGTCAGTTTGCTTGACGATGTTTTTATCGTCGATCACGAACAGCACATCCTTGCCGTCGCGTTTCGCTATTGCTGCTTGCTGCACAGCCGTCACCGGTTTGCGTTCTGCCGGTTTCAATTCGCGTTGCAGGAATGAAACTTTGGCGCTCATGTCGGGAAGCACTCGCTTATCTTTTTCGACGAATTCAATTTTGACTAGCACCGTCGCCTTGGATCGATCCACCGTCGGCACAATACGGCTTACCTTGCCGAGCAGGCGCAGATCGGGAAAGGCATCAAGTTGAAGTTCGACCGGCTGGTCCACGCTGATTTTGCCCAGCGACACTTCTGACACGTCGGCTTCAACTTCCAGCGTCGACATATCGGCCATATTTACCACTGCGCCCTTGGAGTCCGCAGCAGAGGAGAACGGCGTGATGATATCGCCGACGTTTGCGTTCTTGGTCAATACCACGCCATCAAAGGGTGCGCGGATCAATGTCTGTTCAACAGTGACACGGGCGGCGCGAACGTTCGCTTCGGCCACGCCGATTGCGCCGTTGAACGACGCAACCGAGGCTTTAGCTTTGTCGAATCTCGCCAGGGCCGCATCAAAGGTCGCCGATGAAATGAAATTTTTCTTCACCAAATCTTCAGACCGTTTCATATTGCCCTCGGCATCGCGCAACTCCGCCAGACCCTGTTCGAGATTGGCGGTGGCCGCGCGCAAACTTGCCTGCGCCTGATCGAGGCTTGCCGTGACATCGCGATTCTCGATTCGCGCCAGCAAGTCGCCCGCCTTGACGATGGAGCCTTCCTGT
>JANYFH010000043.1 GCA_025362705.1 Betaproteobacteria bacterium | reverse complement strand
TTGCTTTGCACGCTGCGTTTCGGCGTGCGCGCCTTGCGGGTTGTTCGCGCTGGCCAGCAATTGTTCATAATACTTTTGCGCGGTGTCCTTATCCTTGATCGCTTCGGCGGCACGCGCGGCACCATAGAGGCTTCTGAAACGATTCGGCTCCTTGACGATGGCGCGCTCAAACTCTACCAGTGCAAGGCGCGGTTGTTTCATGAGCATCAACATGTCACCGAGTTGTTCGCGCACCGGAATGAGCGGGCCGGGTGTGACCGCACTTTTTTCGGTGCCATCTTCATGATCAGCCGCTTCGCGCAATAGCCGCAAGGCCTCTTTGTTTTTGCCGCCAGCACGGGCGATCCACGCGTTGACCGTCTGGATTTGAATGTCCGCCTGATCGACCCAATAAAATTGCTTACCTTCGAGCATCGTCGATTTCAGCGCGGCTAAGCGTGCACCATCTTTTTTTGCGGTGGCCACTTTGCCCAGACGCGCGGCACCGAGGGCGCGTGCATACACAAGGATCGCTTCGGCGTGCGGGAATTGCTGCCAGCCGAAATCGAATTCGGAGATCGGCAGTTTCAGCGCTGCGGCTTCTGACCAGCGCTGCCTCTCCAGCGCCATGCGCGAGGGAATCGCTGCCAGAGCATAGGCTGCGGCAAAATTTTCCCCTTCGATTTTGCGCAGCGCCTGTATTTCAGCGAGTACGCGTTTCGCGTCTTCGTCCTGCGCTTTTTGCAAATAGGCGTAACCCATGTAGTCCCAGGAGTGCAGCCTGCTCGAGGGATCGCGCGTGGCATTGAGCACAGCGGTGTTGGCGGCGATGGAATCATCCCACATGCCGAGACGCGTGAAGATATGCGAGGGCATGTGCAACGCGTGCGGTGCGGAAGGCGCGATGTCACGATAGCGATAGGCCGAAGACAAACCGCGCTGCGCCAGCGGCGGCGAATCGTAGCAATGAATCAGATAATGCGAGACGCCGGGATGGTCCGGCTTCGTGACGAGAACGTCTTCGAGTATTTGCGCGGCCCGTAATTGATTGCGGTAGGTCTTGTCGTTGGGGTCGTAGTTGGCTGACAGTGCCAGGGCGTGAAATATTTGCGCTTCAATATCGTTCGGATATTTGCTCGCCAGCTTGGACATGGATAGCTCATAAGCGAGCTGCCGCGTTTGTGCGGGGATTTTTTCGGCATCCTTGAAAAAGTATTCGACGCTGGCAACGTAGTCCAGTTCGCGCTCCGTCTTCGGTCCAAGTTGCCGGGCCTTTTCCACCGATTCCATGCCGGCGCGAAGCTCTTTGCCGGTGAGTGGCCAGGCGTAAGGATTACCCATAGACGCCATCGCATGCGCCCAATGCAACATGGCACAGTTGGGGTCCGCCTTTGCTGCTTCGGCAAGCGCCTTGCGCGTCTCTGGCCAATAGAAGGAATGCAGCAGCGCCACCGCACGGGTGAAATGCGTCTGCGCCGCGTCGTTGCAGGAGATCGGGAATCGTACCGTCCCCAATTTTTCGGGCGCACTGCCGGCAGGCAAATCAGTTGCCTGCGCAGCACTGGCAAAAAGCAAACCTGCCAGGAACACGGAAGCCAATTTCGGCAGCACTGGTGAATTACGAGAAAGATTCATGTTGCCTCCTTGCTTACATTAACCAGTCGAGAACCCGCGAGGCCGGAAGGCGTCGTTTCGATTTTCGTGGATGCTGCGGTGTTAGTCGAATCACGAAAGTACTCCTGCCAAATCCGACAGTCAACTTATGTCCCCGCGACAGAGACAAATCCTCACGCGCATCGCGACCGGAACCGCTCGACGCGCCGGATATAATCAACGCATGAGCGAATTGACGATTACCCGTCCGGACGATTGGCATCTGCACGTGCGCGATGGCGACGCGCTAAAAGCCGTGCTCCCGGCCACTGCATGCCAATTCGCGCGTGCCATCATCATGCCGAACCTGAAGCCACCGGTGCGCACCGTCGATGACGCGCTGGAATATCGGCAGCGCATTCTTGATGCCTTGCCGATCGGATCCGCGTTCGAGCCGCTGATGACGCTGTACCTCACCGACAACACCTCGCCTGAAGAAATTGTGCGCGCGGCAATGAGTGGGCACGTGAAGGCAATCAAATACTACCCGGCGGGTGCGACCACCAACTCCGATTTTGGCGTGACTGATATTCGTAAATGCGATGCAGTATTCGAAGCGATGCAAAGTATTGGGTTGCCATTGTTGTTGCACGGCGAAGTCACGGATGCGGAAGTCGATATCTTCGACCGTGAACAGGTATTCATTGAGAAACACTTGATTCCGTTAGTCTCGCGCTTTCCAAAATTAAGGATTGTTTTGGAGCACATCACAACAGCAAGCGCTGCAAAATTTGTATTGGCCGCGAGCGAAAACATCGCTGCCACCATCACGCCACAACATTTGCTCTACAGCCGCAACGCGATTTTCAAAGGCGGGCTGCGGCCGCATTTTTACTGCTTGCCGGTATTGAAACGCGAGGAACACCGCGTCGCATTGTTGAAAGTGGCGACCAGCGGCAACCCGAAATTTTTCCTGGGCACAGACAGCGCGCCGCACGCGAGAAACACCAAAGAGACAAGTTGCTGCGGCGCGGGCTGCTACACGGCACTGCACGCGCTGGAGCTTTATGCGGAAGCGTTTGAAAGTGCAGGCGCGCTGGACAAGCTGGAAGGATTCGCCAGTTTTTACGGTGCAGATTTCTACCGTCTGCCGCGTAACACGGGAAGCATCACGCTGAAAAAAGAAAACTGGACCGTGCCCGAGGAAGTAACGTTTCCGAATTCCGCTCTCGTCCCGCTGCGTGCTGGTGAGCAGATGCGCTGGCGCTTCGCTTTATAAATTGCGATGGATTGGCAACAAGCCAAGCAGCGGTTTCCCGCGCCGCTCTTTGATTCATTACGCGGGCCAATTGAGCAATTGATTGCGGATGCGGCGTGGCCCGGCATTGCGAGGCTGAACGCGTGCGCTGCCAGCATTAGAAATTTCCGTGGCCAGCCGATTCGCTTTGTCGAAAATGACGAAGCTGTGGGAGCGCCGCATTACGAAACCCGCATCGCCGAATCCGGTAAAATCGCCACGCGCGAAAATTGGCACGATTTCTTTAACGCGATGTCGTGGCTATCGTTTCCCGAAGCGAAAAGTGCGATCAGCGAAATGCACGCGCAACTCCTGTCCGCGCGCGGCGAGTCCGAGGCACGTGCGCGTTCCACGCCGCGCGATGTGCTGACACTATTCGACGA
>JANYFH010000034.1 GCA_025362705.1 Betaproteobacteria bacterium | reverse complement strand
CCGCCACTTGCTCATCAAGCTTGTACTTGGCATCGGCCAGCAGTTTTTCCTTCTCGCGCATGGCTTGTTCGCGCGTGGCAATGTCGCTGTCCTTCTGCGCCAGTTGTTTCTCAAACTGAAGACGAGTAGATTCGATCAGAGGCGCCGCCAGCGATTCGGTAAGCTTGATTTCCGTTTTGCAGTGCGGGCAGGTAATGGTGGGTTCGGTCATGACACTATTTCCTTCAGCGTATTTTCCTGCGTGTCAGTCATTCTATTTGAGTCCCAGCCGACCCGATACCCACAAGCGCGCGAAATAAAATGAAAGCGCTCAGCCAGCAGCAGAACCCCGTTTCGCCAAATTCCGCTAGCAGCAAAATACAATCCCAATCCACCGAATTGTAAATCTCCAGCACCGGCGCGCCTTCCAGACCATTTTCCCATCAAACACCGCACCCCTGCTAGACTTTACCCTTGTACGCTCTATCAACCATACCCTGATCGCGTCAGTCGCAATCGCACGACTACCGAAACGCTTTGGGGTAAACTTTGCCAAGCGGCGCAGAGTTACGTACGCTGTCATGCATCGCGCTATCAATGATTGATCCGCACAAACGAAAAATAGAGAAGCGGCCACAAAGATGGAAAAACTCACTGCACTCTGGACCAAATATTTTTCGTCCATCAATTCGCTGATACGCGCAGGCCTTGGTGTGGCCATCGTGCTGCTGTTTGTTTTGTACTACACGGCGCTCGATAACAGAGGCGCATTGTCATTTTTCCAGCGCCTGGAGCTGCAGGCATACGATGCGCGGCTGCTGGCTACGATGCCCGAAAAAATTGACCCGCGTGTTGTCATCATCGATATCGATGAAAAGAGTATTGCGGCCGAAGGTCGTTGGCCGTGGGGTAGAGACAAGCTTGCGGTGCTCGTTAAACAAGCATTTGAAAACTACAAGGTAAAGGCTGTCGGCTTCGACGTGTTTTTTTCCGAAGCCGATACGAGCTCCGGGCTGGCCAACCTGGAAACGCTGGCGCAAACCTCGTTCAAAACAAATGCTGATTTTCAGGAAAAACTCACAGAATTGCGCCCGTCGCTGGATTTTGATACGAAGTTTGCCGAGGCCATCAAAAAATATCCGGTTGTTCTTGCGTTTGCGGGCAACAATGAGCGGGCCGGGATGCAAAAACTTGAACTGGGTGTGCTGCCCCCGCCGGCATTTTTGGGGTCAACCTTCAATGGGCGACCACCAACCTCGGCGGAAATCGATGGTTATAGCGGCAACTTGAAAGCATTGCAAAACGCGGCCTCCGCGACCGGACATATTTTGCCATTGATCGATTTCGATGGAGTGACACGTCGACTGCCGCTGTTCATCAAATTCAAAGATGGCTATTACGAATCCCTTTCGCTGGCGGTCTACCGGGCTTACCTGGACAATGAGCCGATCAAAGTCATACTCCGCGAAGACGAAGGCGACAAGCGCACGAAGATCAAGAGCGTAGACCTGCGCGGTACCACTATCCCACTCGATGACGAGGGTGCGGCACTCATTCCGTTTCGTGGCCGCAGCCCGATGTATCGCTACATCTCTGCAACCGACGTAATCCGTGGCAACCTGACGAAAGGTGAACTGGAAGGGAAAATTGCTTTCGTCGGTACGTCCGCACAGGGATTATTTGACTTGCGAAGCGCACCTGTAGGCGAGGTTTACCCGGGTGTGGAAACGCATGCCAACATGATCTCCGGTTACCTCGACAATAACCTGAAGCGAAAGCCGGGCTACGAACTGTCGATCAAGGCACTCATGATCCTGTTGATCGGTTTACCGCTGTCCGTGGCATTGGTGAAAATGAATCCGCTCGTGGCTACCATCACGGTGGTGGTCACCGCAGCTTTCGTCACAGCGTTCAATATGTATTGGTGGTACCAGGGTTATGTTTTGCCGCTGGCATTGCCGCTGTTGTTGATTGGCTTCCTGTTCCTGCTCAACATGGCTTACGGATTTTTCATTGAGGCGCGCTCAAGGCGGCAAATCACCGGCATTTTTGGTACCTATGTGCCAAAGGAATTGGTCGACGAAATGGCCAAGGATCCTGGTACTTACACCACCAAAGGTGAAAGCCGCGACATGACCGTGCTGTTTTCGGACGTGCGTAATTTCACGACAATATCGGAAGGGCTGGCGCCAACCGAATTGACAGCGATGATGAATGCCTACCTCACGCATATGACGGAAAGCATTCAACAGGATCGCGGCACCATCGACAAGTACATCGGTGACGCAATCATGGCCTTCTGGGGCGCGCCACTGAAGGATGAAAAGCACGCCGAGCACGCGCTACATTCGGCCCTGGCGATGCAGAAAAAAGTGAAGGAAATCGGCCCCGATTTCGTCAAACGCGGCTGGCCGAAACTCGAAATCGGCGTAGGGCTCAACTGCGGCACGATGAACGTCGGCGACATGGGCTCGACCTTCCGTCGCGCGTACACCGTGCTGGGCGACGCGGTGAATCTGGCGGCGCGGCTTGAGGGCCTCACCAAAGAATATGGCGTCGGGATTCTGGTGTCGGAAAATATCGTGAACTCGGTGCCTGCGGTCATTTATCGTGAGCTGGATCGGGTACGTGTAAAGGGCAAACTTGAGCCGATTTCAATCTATGAACCGATCGGACTCAAGGATGAAATTCCCAATCAATTGCTCGACGAGATTGATCGCTTCCATCGTGTACTTGATCGTTTCCGCCAACAGAAGTGGGACGATGCCGAGGCATCGCTCACCAAGCTGCTGGATGCCGATCCGAAACGCAAGGTCTATCGCGTCTACATGGATCGCATCGCCGCCCTGCGCGCAAAACCACCTGGCGCCAACTGGGATGGCGTGTTCACATTTACGACAAAGTAATTTCGCCCGCCATTCCCGCCAAGACAGGAATGACGGACACTAAATGATCACCTACCC
>JANYFH010000022.1 GCA_025362705.1 Betaproteobacteria bacterium | reverse complement strand
CAGCCTTCAGCATCAGCATCGCCTGCGGTTTTCCTACAATGTTGGAACGACCCACGATCACCACGTGCTTACCTGTAATTTCAATGCCTTCATACTCCAGCAATTTCATCACGCCATACGGTGTGCACGGCGGAAACTGGCTCTCGTCGATTACCAGTGCGCCCATATTGGCGTAGTGAAAGCCATCCACATCCTTGCCTGGCGCAATCGCTTCGATCACGGCGCGATCATCGATATGCTCAGGCAGTGGCAACTGGACGAGAATGCCGTGAATCGCCGCGTTGGCATTGAGCGAATCGACAAAGGCCGTGAGTCCGCTCTGTGAAATTTCGCCCGGCAGCGCATGTACTTCCGAGTGCATGCCGATTGCCTCGCACGCGCGCGCCTTGTTGCGCACATACACCTGTGAAGCGGGATCGTTGCCGACGATAATCATTGCCAAGCCGGGCCGCGTTCCGTTTGCGACGAGCCGATCCACGCGCAGTTTGTATTCGGTACGAAAAAATTCTGAAATATTCTTGCCGTCGATCAGTTTAGCGCGCATGTGAAATCACAATGGTTTCGTTTTCAGTAATGATGCAATTCATCTTTTGATCGCGCGCACCAACCGGCACCTGATCGACAACCTGACAGGAGAATCCTGCCGCAACCCGCGCCAGTGCTGGATTTGCGACCGACAGCAATTTATCGTAATAGCCACGCCCGTAGCCAAGGCGATTGCCATTACGGTCAAATGCGACACCCGGTATCAGCACGAAATCGACTTCGCTGACCGGCAACATTGGCGCGTCCGAAGCTGGCTCTCGTATACCCCATTTACTCGTGACCAACTCGGTAATACTTCGCGCGGACTGTAATGTCAACGATTGGCTCGCCCGATCCACACGCGGCAACACCGCTATTTTACCGTCGCTGACGATGCGCTCGAAGAATGGGTGCGTTTCAATTTCCGAACCGAAGCCCATGTATGTCAGCACACATCCTGCCTGTGCGTAACCCGGCAAGGCGCACACTTTTTCCAGGATCGCCTCCGATGCTGCCTTGCGTGTCGCAGACGGCATGGCGTCGCGTTGCGCGAGTACCACTTCCCGAAGTTTTTTCTTTTCTGCTTGAAGCGATTCGTTCATTGGATCACTGAACACCATTGGCCAATTCCCGCCAAATTTCAATATCAAAAAAACGCGTTGCCAAACCCGAAGGCGACGTTAACACGAAGAACCGCGTCAATGCTGGTTTTCCAGCATGTTCATTTTTCTGCCATCCATAGTCCACCGCGCAGCCAAAATAGTTTTGCGCAGCATTTTTGCTGGTGAATGCGACGATCTTTGGCTGGTATTTTTTCAGCTTACCCTCCAACGCAGGGATGTCGAAGGCACCTTTCGGCAACTCGGCATCGGTACCGGAATGCACTTTGCAGAGATCAGTGAGGCCAATACCAAGCGCGAGCAGCGCTGGAAATTCCTGCGGCGCAAAACGTCGCGGTGTGATGCCGACTGCATGCAGCGTGGGCCAGAATTTATTGCCGGGCTTGGCGTAGTAGGCCTTGGCGGCAGCGGATGCTTTTGACGGCGCAGTGCCGCAGAAGACAAGCTTTAGATTGGGTGCGAGGAGATCGGGGAGGAGGTAGTTCACTGCGAAATTTGCGTATATTCGGCTGATGTACTGATCCGGCGAATAAATATGTTCTGCGCTGCGACCGCTGCGCCCCCTCTCCCTTAGCAGCAGCGGGCTCGGGAGAGGGAAAACCGCTTATCTTCCTCGAGGCGACTCGTACCGCACACGCACATAGGACGTCGAACTACCGGGTTGCCCCACCTGCGTTGTGCGAAAGCCCCTGGCCTCCTGTTGAATATCAAAACGCGCGTTACCCAAAAAGAGTTGCGATCCACGGTAATAGCCCGTCACGCGTTGGCCGCCATCGAGTACCGCGATGACCACGCCATCGGAGTGTATCGACAACTGTATGTCACCTTGATAGTAGTTGTTATAGGCTTTGAAATCGCCTACCAGAAATGCAGGCGGCTCTTCGGAGTACGATTGATTCCTATTGCCCCAATTGCGGCCGGAATTGTAGCCCCGCCAATCGGCATTGTTACCGCTAATTTCAATGCGCCATTGCTGGTTTACGCCGCCATGACAATCGAACTGCATGATTTCCGCGCCGTCGTTGGATCGCGCGCCGTCCAGGTCGAGACACTTGCCGCTACCCACATTGACGATACGCGAAAATCCGCGCTCTACATTCTCCATGCGCCAGTGTTGCGTCGGCGCGTTGTTCCACGAATACTGGCGAACGTCGGCGGTACTGCGACGATCGCCGCCTTGCACGTCCATCACCTTGTTGCTGACTTGTGCGACAAAGGCGATTTCGTTGCGGCCCAGATCGACCACATCCCAGATTTGCGCCGCCGTTGCATTGCAACTCCATTGAAAGATATTAGCGCCGTCAGCAGTGCTGGCACGCTCGACATCAACGCATTTGTCGGTCGCGCGGGAATGGATCATGCCGGTGTACAAAACGCGACCCGCCGGGCGTACGCCAATAGTCGGGTTCACAGCAACGGGCGGCACAACGACAACACCAGGTCTCCCATATCCACCCGAAGAATCGCCGATAGTTTGTGCGCCGGTTCGATTGAGCCGAAACATCTGATTGTCTGCGCCAGTGCAGCGGTATTGCGTCAATCTTGCACCCAGTGCCGTAGATCGCCCGGATACGTCCAGGCACTTTCCGCTACCTGCGCTCACCAGTTGAACCGCGCCGCCCGCTTTGCTTTCCACACGCCAGCGCTGCGCGCCGCTGCGGTTCCATGTCCATTGCTGAACATTTGCGCCATCCTGTGTTGATCCACCTTCCACATCCAGCACCATTCCCGTGGCGCGATTGACGATGGCTACTTCGTTATTGTCCAACTCAGTGATGTCCCAGTCGCCACGAGAATCGCGGCACGCGCCCAACTGCACAGGCACGCCCTCTTGTGGAGACGCTTCCGCAAGCTCGACACAAAGACGGCTACCCACACCAACAATTGCGCCGCTGTGCATTGCGCGACCACGCAATTCCTGCGCATGACCAGCGTTTACCAACAAACCTGCCACCAACACTGCGAAGCCAGTTCGCACTAATTTGATTTTCATATTCGCTCCTGGAAAAAAGATTGCGGTCCGCGATTGGCAGTCTAGCTGAGATATTTGTAAACCGGCAATTTACATTTTTTGGCTATTTCCCTCAGCTTATCCCGCTGCTTCACTTCGATTATTCCCTATCTCAAAAGCAAGACTGCAATGGCGAGATCGCCATTCCACGCGCTTTTCCAAGCACAAATGCCCTGAATACCGCGCCAGTTCTAGAGTTTCCCAATTTCACTTCATCATCCTGACGACAACGCGCAAGTCAGAAAAAATAAACAAACTACCCACCCCCACTCTGCGTACCATATCGCCTTCTCGCATCAACAAAGACATCCCATGCCCACCAAAGAAACCTTCATCCCAAGCAAAGACGCCTCGCTCGAATCATCGATCTCTACGCTGCTCGGCAAACTAAAGGCTATCGGCTTTCACGTCGAAGAACGCTCCTGGCTCAACGAAATTGAAAATATCTGGTCCGTGCACGTCACCGACCGCGACTGTACGCGCCTGTTCAGCAACGGCAAGGGTGGCTCCGAACTCGCTGCGCGCGCAAGTGCGCTGGGCGAATTTTTCGAGCGCCTCAGC
>JANYFH010000002.1 GCA_025362705.1 Betaproteobacteria bacterium | reverse complement strand
AAGCCTTCGGATAGCGCCTGCACGAGGCCGGCGATGCAAATCTGGTTCACCATCTTGGTCAGTTGCCCGGCACCCGAAGCGCCCATGAGTGTTGTGGCCTTGGCGTAGCAATCGATCACCGGTTTAGCAGCGTCAAATGCCGCCTGATCGCCACCGCACATCACAGTGAGCTGGCCCTTCTCGGCTCCGGCCTGCCCACCGGATACCGGCGCATCGATGAATTGCACCGCCTTACCCTTCGCACCTTCATAAAGTTGCCGTGCTACGTCGGCGGAAGCTGTCGTGTGGTCGACGAGAATGGTGCCGGGTTTCATTGCCGCAATGGCAGCGCCGCCGACTTCAATCAAGTCCCTGTCATTGCCGACACACATCATTACCATATCAGCGTCGCTTACCGCTTCCTCGGGTGTCTTGCCGAGTGCGCCGCCGTGTTGCTTGACCCAAGCCTCAGCTTTGGCGGTGGTGCGGTTGTAGACGATAACGCTATACCCTTTGGCTTTGAGATGGCCTGCCATGGGATAGCCCATTACGCCAAGGCCCAGGAATGCGAGTTTCATGTTGTGCTCCAGAGGTTAAGGATTGACCAGATTGGGGGGCGTTTTTCCTGTCAGCGCGGTTGTCATGTTTTCGGCCGCGAGCGCAGCCATGCGCATGCGTGTAGCGTGCGTGGCACTGCCAATATGCGGTGTCAGGACGACATTGTCGAGTTTCAGGAAATCAGGATTCAACGCGGGTTCACCTTCAAACACGTCGATGCCTGCTCCCGCGATGCGTTTTTCTTTTAACGCGGCAATCAACGCGACATCATCGACAACGCCGCCGCGTGCAGTATTGATAAAAATGGCACCCGGTTTCATAAGTGCGAGATCTTCGGCCTTGATGAGATGATGCGTCGCCGTGGAATACGGTACCATCACCACCACAAAATCGCTCTCGCGCAGGATGGCATCGAAGCTTGCATAGTGCACGTTTAATTTCGTCTCGGTTGCACCATCGAGCCGCGTGCGATTGTGATAACGCACGTTCATTTCAAACCCCGAGGCGCGCCGCGCAATGGTCTGGCCGATACGCCCCATTCCAATAATGCCTAGCGATGCGTGGTGAATATCGGTGCCCAGCCATTGCTGCAATGCGAAGCCTTTTTTCCACTCCCCGTTGCGCAGACGTCGTTCGGTTTCGGTGATGCGGCGCGCAGTGGCCATCAGCAATGCGAATGTAAGATCGGCTGTGGTGTCGTCCAAAACGCCCGGCGTATTGGTAACCATTACGCCGCGCTTGCTGGCCTCGGTCACATCAATGTTGTTGTAGCCCACCGCGATATTGCTCACCGCCCTTACCGAAGGGCATGCGTCAAAAAAGGCGGCGTCAATTTTTTCAGTGAGGCAGGTAATGACGCCTTTGCATCCAGCCGCGCGGGCTCTCAGTGCGGATGGCGCCAGGATATCGTCACTGGCATTGTGATCAACGTCCGCTTTGCCTGACAAAATTGTCAGCACTTCGGGAAACACCGCGCGCGTAACGAGCACTTTTGGCTTCATGCCAACAACCCTTGGTGAAGCACTCCGCGCACCATTAACCCCCGAGATAAGCAGCTTTGACAGCCGGATCGTCGCGCAACTTCTCGGCCGGACCGCTTACTGCGATTCGGCCATTTTCCAGCACATAGCCATGGTCTGCCACATTTAGTGCGGCTGCGGCAAACTGCTCGACCAGCAACATGGTCACGCCACGCTCTTTCAAATTCCTGATGATGCGAAAAACTTCGTCGACAAGAATCGGCGCCAATCCCATTGAAGGCTCGTCCAGCAAAATAACATCCGGATTCAACATTACCGCACGCGCCATGGCGAGCATCTGTTGTTCACCGCCCGACAATGTGCCAGCGAGCTGAGTGCGGCGCTCTTTCAGTCGCGGAAACAGCTCCATCGCTTTCTCGAGATCGGCATTTACGTCGCCTTTGGGCCGGGAACCAGTCAGGCGCGGGAAAGCGCCGAGCATTAAATTGTCGTTGACGCTCATCGTCGAAAACACGCGACGACCCTCGGGCGAGTGCGCCAGACCCGCGCGGCTGATGCGATGCGAATCCAACCCGGTGATGTCCTTGCCGCCCAACATGACGGTTCCGGATACCGGTTTGATCATGCCCGAAATAGCACGCATGGTGGTGGTCTTGCCGGCACCATTGGAGCCGATCAGGGTCACGACTTTGCCTTTGGGAACTTCAAGCGAAATGCCGTGCAGCACCTCGACTTTGCCGTATGCCGCGTGAAGGTTGGAAATGGATAACATGCTCTGCCTCGATTCCATTACGCCGGTGCAGCGTCTGCAACAGACTGGACCGCATGAGCCGAATCGGTCACGCTGCTGCCCAGATAGGCCTCGATAACCTTGGGATCAGACTGAACCAGCGCCGGTTTTTCTTCGGCAATTTTCTGGCCGAAGTCGAGAACCGTGACCAAGTCAGAAATTGTCATCACTACATCCATATGGTGCTCAATCAGGATGATCGTGATGCCGTGATCGCGAATCTTGCGAATGATCTCGATCAAAACTTTTATGTCCGGCGCGGTCAAGCCGGCTGCCGGCTCATCAAGCAACAACAGCTTGGGATCCAGGCCCAGGGCGCGACCGATTTCGAGCAGGCGCTGCTTTCCGTAAGGCAGGTTGCGCGCTTCCTCGTGCGCCATGTCGGACAACCCGACAAATTGCAGGATGCCGGCTGCACGTTGATGCGCAGCGCGCTCTTCATCGCGATAGCGGCGCGTGTTGAACACGACATCGAACAGATTGCTGTGAAAGGTATGGTGCAGGCCAACGAGCACATTTTCGGTGGCAGTCATCTCACCAAACAACTGAACATTCTGGAACGTGCGCGCTATGCCGGCCAATGCGATTTGGGAGGGTGTCTGCCCCACGATGGAACGAGCGTCGAAGGCAACACTGCCAGCAGTCGGCTGGTAGATACCTGTCAGTACATTCATCATTGTGCTTTTGCCCGAACCATTGGGGCCGATGAGTCCGTGTATCGCTCCCCTGGCAACATGCAGATCAACCGCGTTCAAGGCTTTCAGGCCGCCAAACTGCATGAGAATGTTGCTGGCTTCAAGGAGTTTGCCTGACGTCTGCGCTGCTTGCGATCGTGGTGCCCACGCTTCGGACGCACTGACGCCATCTATATCGTTGACCTCAGCGCGACGCGGCCATAACTTTCCCGAGACGTTCCGCAGGTAGCCAACAATGCCGTCCTGCAAGTAATACACGACGAACAGCGTCATGAAACCAAAAATGGTCAAACGCCAATCAACAATGTTTTCCAGATTGTAGGAAAAAGCCGCCATGGCAATGACCGACGTCACCGGCACGATCACGTCGCGCCATGTCTTCTGCCGTTTGACGAGCAAAATCGCCGTGATGACCACGCCTAGTATCGCTGCAGCAGTTGCAATGCCACGAAACAAACTGATGTCTGACAGCAAGCTGGGCAGTGTCACCACAATCAGTGCACCGAGCAGCGGACCGCTGCGCGTTTTGCGTCCGCCCATGATAACGGCAAGGAGGAAAAGGATCGTCAGCTCAAAGTTGTAGGTGTTCGGCGAAATGTATTCTTCAGAATAGGTGTACAGGCTACCGGCTAACCCTGCCAGCGCCGCGCTGATGACAAATGCGTAGACCTTGTACCGGTAGACCGAGACTCCCATGCAATCGCACGCCACCGGACTGTCGCGTAGCGCCTGGAAGGCGCGCCCGAGGTGCGAACGCAGAATACGGTTGACCGCGACAAGAGCAAAAAGCATCAATATCGCAACAAAATAGAAATATTCCAGCTCGTTGAGTTTGTGGCCGAACAACGATGGCTTCGGCACTTTTATTCCTAACGGACCCTCGGTCAGAAATGTCATTTCGTTGATCAAAATCTGGATAATGGTGCCGAACGCCAGCGTCACCATTGCCAAATAAGGGCCAGTTACGCGCAACGCTGGCAGCGCGAGAATGGCACCGAACATGGCAGTGACCACGACGCTTGCGCCAACCACCAGCATCACGTAAGGCACGCCGAGTTTGAAAAAGAAAATGCCCGCCGTGTACGAGCCAATGCCGAATAGACCCGCATGACCGAGCGAAACTTCACCGGTATAGCCGACGACAATATCGAGCCCGAACAACAGGATCGCGTAGATCAAAATGGTTTCGGCGAGATGGATGTAATAAGGGTTGCGTACGACCACAGGAAAAAGTGCCAGTAGTGCGATGCCTGCGACATATAGTCCCAGTTTCTTTGCGTTCATCCGCTATACCTTTTTGATCGCGGCTTTGCCGAATAAACCCGCCGGCTTGATTGCCAACACCAACAGCAGCAGCACGAGTCCCGGCACTTCTTTGTAGCCGGTCGAAACGTAAAAACCGGTGAGCGTTTCGGATATGCCAAGAATCAGCCCGCCAACGACCGCACCCATGCCCGAGGTCAGCCCGCCAATAATCGCGACCGCAAACGCCTTGAGCCCCAGCGACGTGCCCATAGTGGCGCCCGTGAGCGTTAGCGGCGCAACCAGAACGCCTGCAAAAGCGGCTGTGGCGGATGAGAGCGCATAGGAAAACGTAATCACCATACCGGTATTAATCCCCATCAGCCCTGCCGCATCGGGATCATTGGACGTGGCGACGACTGCCTTGCCATAAATGGATTTGCGGTTAAACAGTTCAACCGCGAGCATCATCGCAATTGCACCGATGACGACCAACACCTGCATGAGCTGCACGTTGGCACCAAACACGTGAAACGGCGTGGCTGACACCGGCGAGGGAAAGGTCAGATCATCCTTACCCCAGATGTTCTCCGCAACATTCTTGAAGATGATGGCCAGCGCAATTGTAGACATGATCCACCCGAATTCGGATTTTGCTTTGATGGCGGGACGCACGCCGATCCACTCAACTACTGCGCCCTGCAACGCACCAAATACCATCACTACAGGAATCATCAACCAAAAATTCAAGTATGGTCCGCCGTGTATGGTGCTGACCAAACTAAGGCCGACCAAGGCGCCCAGCATCAGCGCTTCGCCCTGACCAAAATTAAGTGTTCCGGAAGTGGCAAATGTAAGCTGATAGCCAAATGCGATCACCGCGTAAATCATGCCCAAGGCAATGCCACTGAATAAAAGCTGGAGCAGAATTTCCATGGCTTACTTTCTAGTTTGGTTCGTGTGTGCCCGTGACGGCATTCTTCGACGGCTGGTTAAACCCGTGATCAGCGGTGTTATTTTTCAAGCGACCCGAGTATTTTGGCACGCACATATGAAAAGGCGGCAGCATAAAGCTACCGCCTTCAATCATCGCCAATCGGATCGCTGCAGTCGCATTTACTTCGCGCGCACCACCCGACCGTTTTCCACTTGTCCCATTACCGGCATGCCCATTTTGATGGCTTCGTGGTCATCGTGGGTAAACGGCTTGTCATAGCTTGCCACAACGCCATCGATTTTTTCCTTCAAGCCCTCAAGCGCTTCCCGAACTTTGGGACCATCCGTGGTGCCGGCTTGCTTGATTGCAGCAGCCAAAATATAGACCGAGTCATAACCTTGCGCTGCCGAAACCGGCGACGAAATACGGTCATTCGCTGGTTTGTAAGCTTTCAGATATGCCTCAATGAAGGCTTTGCGCTTGGGTGTATTACCGTCTTGAATGAAGGTCTGTGGCATGCGGGCACCATCGCCATTCTTGCCGGCGTTGTCGATGAAATTGCCCATCGACAGAGTCCAGGACCCCAGCATCGGCACCTTCCAGCCCAGCTTCTCCATGCCATTGGCGATCTGCGCCAACTCTGGCCCGATGCCATACGTGATCACCACTTCTGCGCCGGCCTGTTTAGACTTCAACAGCTGAGGCGTCATGTCGACATCCTTGATGTTGTATTTTTCGACAGCGACTGCCTTGATGCCCTTGGTCGCCAGCGTGCGCTCCAGATCCTCGCGCCCGAGCTGGCCATAGTTGGTCGAATCCGCGAGGATGGCCACTTTGGTGTATTTGCGTTTCATGACTTCATCGACAATCATCGCCGATTGGACAGTATCGTTGGCCGAGGTGCGGAAGATGTAATTGTCGGCAAACTCAGGCGGCAAAAACTGTTTGGTGACAATGGTGCCAGTCGATACATTGTTCATGACCGGAATTTTTGCTTCCTGATAAAACCGCTGCGAAGCCAGAGACACACCGGTGTTGATGAAACCCACCGTTGCGACGACCTTTTCTTTGTTGATCAACTCCTGAGCGATCTGCACGCCGCGTTCGTTCTTCGCCTCATCGTCTCGCTCGACGAGCTCGAATTTGCGACCCAGAACGCCGCCCGCCGCATTGACTTCCGAGACAGCGAGTTTGACGCCATCACGCATCGAAACGCCCATCGGGCTCGAACCGCCCGTGAATGGGCCGGAGAGGCCGATTTTAATGCTGTCCGCAGCCATGGCCGCAAACGAAAGTGCAGCAGCTGTCGCCATTACAAGCGATTTCAAGTGGAATTTCATGTGCTCCTCCAAAATGGTTTTATTGAATTACGTGGTGCGGAATAACGTTCGCGTCTACGCGCATTTTTTCAGGCCGCTCAGGTCGGAAAATCCTGGACCAAAAGCATACTCAGTTGCTACTTGCCGCCGTCGAATGACGGCGCTTAAACACTTAATTTGCAAACGCAGCCTACGATGCTAGTCGCCCGACATTCGTTACGCAATAGGCATGCATCAATAAAATGTCGCAACGGTTATTATCCAAAAATTATTGTGCAGTGCAGCACCACTGCGCGCCGATTGCACGGGCGCGGTGTTTTTTATCCGACCACTTTGACAGCTGCACTGTGAGATGCACTGGCACCGGCCTTCTTGATTGGCGCATCGGGATGCCATCCCAGCACGACAAGCATGACGAAGAAGCCGACCACATAAGCGAGCGCCACGTGCCAGCCGTGTTTCAACCAGTTCCCCACTGATCTCGCCTCCGGATACATGCTCGCCAAGGCAACACCTGCGGAAGAACCGAACCAGATCATCGATCCGCCAAAGCCGACGGCATAAGCGAGAAAGCCCCAGTCGTAACCGCCTTGTTTGATGGCCAGCGCCGTGAGCGGGATGTTATCGAACACAGAAGAGACGAAACCCAGCCCTAGCGCGCTCACCCAGGACGCGGCAGGTAATTCTTCAACTGGCATCATCGACGCGCAAGTGACAAGCGACAACAAAAAGATGGCACCTCTTCCTGCCGAGGGCAACACTTCCCAGTCCGGTCTGCGCATTGGCAACGAAATGAGTATCGCCACCCATACCGCCACGCCGATAAACGGAAAGTGATCGGCCAGCGCGTTGAATTTCAAATTGACTGTAACGTTGGTGACAATCGCCAGGACAAGTATCAGCGCGACGATACCAACGCGCACCCAGTCCACCTGGGTGTGGTCATGGGCATTCTTGAGAATCGGCGAATATTTATGCTGCTGGAATGAAGCAGGAATACCGCAAATTATCAGGGCAACCACGGCAGCCACATAGGCATCGAATACCTGAAGTGGATCTACTCCCGAAATCCAAAGCATGGTGGTAGTCGTGTCGCCAACTACGCTGCCGGATCCCCCGGCATTTGATGCCGCGACAATCGCTGCGAGATAACCAATGTGCACTTTGGCGCGGAACAATTGATGCGCCATCGCACCACCGATCAAGGCTGCGGCGATGTTATCCAGAAACGAGGACAACACGAACACCATGATGAGCATGACGAACGCGCCCTTCCAGTCGTCCGGCAGATATTTCGGCAACACGACCGGTACGTGACTTTTTTCAAAATGCCGCGAGAGCAACGCGAAACCCATCAACAGGCAAAGCAGGTTGGTGAGGATCACCCACTCGTGACCCATGTGCGATAGCCACCCCGATAATCCAGGGCCGAACTTGAATCCGGTGAAAAATATTTTATACAGAGATATCGTTGCGACGCCGATGAGGGAAACACGCAAAGTGTGGTTGTGAAACAGCGCAACTCCCAGGAGCGTAATACCGAACAGGATGAAATCGAGCGGAATACCGAAGAGGCGAATCAGTTCCGGGGTCATGGCTTGGTTAAGGAACAAGAATTACATGGACGCGATACGGGCCGTGTGCGCCGATGACGATTGTCTGTTCAATGTCGGCAGTTCGCGATGGCCCCGACACAAAAAATGTCGCGCGCGGTGGTTCGCCAATTTCATTTCGCATGAGCGCGAATGCGTCTTCCATCGTCGGCACGATTCGACTTTTTTTTACGATGCAGATATGCGTTTCGGGCAACAGCGCGGTGGTTTTCGGTCTCGCCGACGCGCCCAGCAATAGCAACGTTCCAGTTTCGCCAATAGCGCAGAAACAGCCGGTGAGGCCAATCATGTCGTCCGGTTTTGTTGCCCGGTTGTCGAACTGAATACCGGCCGACTGCCAATCGAGCGTTGAAAATTCCTGCCAGCCCACGCAGCGAGGCTGCAACGATTGTGCAGCAATATAGCGCGCCACTTCACGTGGCACATCAGCCAAATCAGCCACTTCTGTCAGTGTCGTGGAGAGCCTGCCGCACTCCTTGACGAAATGCTCCTGTGGATCGTGCATGGCAAACGAGGGCAGCGGTCCGCGCAGGTGTCGCGCGATATGCGCGTGCACCGCTGCGAGTTCGCCCTCGGATGTTGCGCCCGATTTGCCGGTTTGGCCGCGGATGCGGGCAAGGATATTTTCGCGCGCGCTCATCGAGCCACCTGTTTTGCTGCGGATTTTGCAGCATAAAGCTCACGGAACGTCTCGCCGGCAGGCGCGGGCATATCGCGCCCCTGTGTCCAGCCGTCGATACCGGGCAGCGAGTGAATCAGCTTTTGTTCCCCACCCATCATCGATGCCACCCGCGCACCGATGCGCGTGGCAAGTGCATACAAACGCGGACGCTGCACGAAAAATCCCCACAACGAAATCGCAGCGCGTTCACCAAATGGCCGCAGCTTCATGTCGAATTGGCGTTCGCGCCATTTGCGCATCAGATCCGGCAATGGAATTTTTACCGGGCACACCACCTGGCACTCACCGCAAAAAGTCGCCGCGTTGGGAAGATCACCCGCGTTTTCGATGCCGACATAGGTTGGTGTCAACACCGACCCCATCGGTCCCGGATACACCCAACCGTACGCGTGGCCACCGACGTTCTGGTACACCGGGCAATGATTCATGCACGCACCGCAGCGAATGCAGCGCAGCATGTCTTTCATGTCGCTGCCGACGAGTTTGGTGCGTCCGGCATCGACCAACACGATGTGCATCTGTTCAGGGCCATCAGATTCATCAGGAGCTTTTACGCCGGTGGTGAGCGTCAGGTAATTGACAATCGATTGGCCAATGGCTGAACGCGGCAGCAACCGAATCAAGGTCGCAAAATCCTCCATCGTGGGAATGACTTTTTCAATGCCTGTCACGACGCAATGAATGCGCGGCAACGTCGTCACCAGATCGGCATTACCCTCGTTGGTGACGGTAAGCGTGGTGCCTGTTTCTGCAACGATGAAATTGGCGCCTGAGATGCCCATGTCGGCCCCGAGGAAATGGCTGCGCAATTGCTCGCGCGCTTCGCGGGTCATCGACGGAATGTCGGTGAGGCGCGGCTTGTGATGCGCGTTCATGAATAATTCCGCGACCTGCTCTTTTGACTTGTGCACCGCAGGGGCGACGATATGCGAAGGCGCTTCATCTGCCAACTGCAGGATGTACTCGCCAAGATCGGTCTCCATTACACGGATGCCAGCACCGATCAGGGTACCGTTGAGCGCAATTTCTTCGGTGACCATCGATTTTGATTTGGTGATGGTTTTCACCGCATTCTTTTGCGCGATGCCCAGAACAATCGCGTTGGCTTCCTCTGCTGTTTCTGCCCAGTGCACCTGCGCGCCGCGGCGAATGGCGTTGCGTTCGAATTCGATCAGATACGCATCGAGATTGTCGATCACGCGATCGCGTAGCGCCGCAGCGTAAGTACGAATGTCTTCCCAGTTATCGACTTCAGCAACGCCAAGTGCGCGGCCATCGACAAACTTGCTTTTGGATTTCTTCAGCGCTTTCTGCAATACGGCATCGTTGAGCTTGGTGCTCGCCGTTTGTTTGAAGTGCATACTTTGTACTTGCATGAGGCCTCGTTACCCGCAAAGAAACACATGGATCGCCATTTGGCGAGATTTTCCAAGGCAAAATGCCCTGTGAACCTCACCGATGCTAGTGTTTACTTATTTATTCCGTCATCCCCGCCACCACTTCCGCAAAGTGATAAACCTTGGTCTTCATGTCGCCATTGCGCCGCAGACGCCCTTCAATATTCAGCAAGCAACCAAGATCGCCACCCACCACGGCATCCGCCCCGGCTACACCAATGTTGACGCACTTATTCTCCGCCATGCGTGTGGAAATTTCGCCGAGTTTGATTGAAAACGTGCCACCGAAGCCGCAGCATTTTTCGGCATCCTGCATTTCATTCAATGTACATCCGGATGTTTCCAGCAGCGCACGAGGCTGCGTTTTGATGCCGAGTTCGCGCAAGCCTGCGCAGCTATCGTGATAGGTCACGGTGCCTTTGAATTTACCGGCGAGTTTTTCGGACTTCAAAACGTTCACCAAAAAATCCGATAGCTCGTACCACTTGGCGGCAAGCGCACGAAATTCGGCTTCCTCCGGCTCACCCTTGAACAAATCTTCAACGACGTGCAGCTTCATCTGCCCGGAACACGAACCCGACGGCGCTACAACGTAATCACAGTCTTTGAATTCGGCGAGTACTTTTTTCGCCAGCGTCTTTGCAATGTCGCGCGCGCCCGAGTTATAGCCAGGCTGACCGCAGCAGGTCTGGCTCGCGGGCACGATGACTTCGCAACCTGCGTCTTCCAATAATTTCAATGCAGCGAAGCCGATGTTGGGGCGGACGAGATCCACCAGACAGGTAATGAAGAGGCCGACTTTCATGCCGCTATTTGAGCATGCGCGCTGAGTGAAGGCAAACGGCTGATCCGCAGGCTACCAGCGCTCCGTGAGGATCGATCCGACGATCAGCATGATGCCAAGCGTGGCGACGTTCCACGAGATAGACCGCACGATGCGAACGCCAAACGCATACAACGGCAGATACACCACGCGGCCCCAGAAATAGAGCAGCGCGCCCCATTCGGTGTAGGCATTGTGAAGATCCAGCGCATTCGCGACCAGTACGGCGACGATGAAGAACGGAAGAGTCTCAAGGAAATTTTGCAGCCCTCTTTCGATGCGCCCCGATACACCGGTCAGCGGAGGAGCTGCCTGGTCGCGCGAACTCGCCGTCCATCGGTATCCACGTTGAAGGCTGGCCGAATGTGCGGTCAGAACAATGTGCGCCATGCCGAACGCGACACTTAACATCAGCATGCGTAATTCTACGGTCATATGCGGCTCCCTCTATCGAGAGTTATCTCGGCGTGATCGGCAGCGGAACTTCGGACAGAGCAGAAAGCAATTACCCCTGCTTGACACCGATCCCGGCGATTTTCTTTGTTTCCAGCCACTTCTTGATGCGGTTTGCATCACCGACGCGGGTGAGTTTGCCCCAGGAATCGAGCAACACGATTACCACTGGATTGTTGGCGATCGTCGCGTGCATCACGAGGCATTTGCCGGCTTCATTGATATAGCCGGTTTTGGAAACACCGATGTTCCACGATTGTGAACGCACCAGTGAATTGGTGTTATTGAATCCGAGTGCGCGTCCACCATTTGGTAACTGAACGTGGAGCTGCTGCGCGGTTGAGAATTCGCGAATTTCCGGGAATGTTGATGCGGCCGAAACCATCAGCGCGAGGTCCTGCGGGCTGGCGACATTGCCTGGGGCCAATCCGGTGGGATCAACGAACTTCGCATTGGTCAATCCCAGCAACTGCGCTTTCGCGTTCATCGCTTCGACGAATACGACGGTACCGCCGGGATAAGTGCGGCCCAAGGCTGCTGCAGCGCGATTGTCCGACGCCATCAGCGCCAATCGCATTAAATCTTCGCGCCGGAATGCGGCACCTACTGGAATACGAGAATGTGAACCCTTGAGCAGGTCGATGTCTTCTTTGTCGACGATGATCGCTTCATCCATATCGAGTTTGGCTTCGAGCACAACCATCGCCGTCATTAATTTGGTGATGGAGGCGATCGGCATCGCCTGATTCGCATTCCTGGAGAACAACGGCAAGCCGGTCACGGGGTTAAACACCATGAAAGCATGTGACTGCAGATTTGGCATGCCGTCTTTGGTGAAATCAGCGACACCGGCAGACTTGACGCGTGCAGTAGCGGGGCTGGCTTTTTTGGCTTTTTGCGTTGTTTCGGCGTGCACACCCGCCGCAGCGCAAAAGATCAGCGTCGCGCAAAAACTCGCGATAATAGGGGAAAACGAGAGTCGCACCTTGTAACCTATTTGTGAATTGTTTAACACCTTAACAAATAAATCGGGGTTCTGGCAACATTTCATGCGTAGCCTTACATTTCCACTGCAAGCCACTGAATAACGAAAACAATGTCAACCCCAAAATATCCCCGCCTGGATACACTTGCCGTCCATGCTGGCCAGTCGCCTGATCCTGCTACCGGAG
>JANYFH010000314.1 GCA_025362705.1 Betaproteobacteria bacterium | reverse complement strand
CCACAAGGATTTTTTGTGGGTGATGACGTTTGTTTGCCGCCCTCAGTGCGGTGACCAGGCTTGTAAATTCATGCGTGCCGATGCGCTGGTAATCGACATTGATTTTTTTCTTGCGCAGCGAATCCGCAAAGTGGCGCATCGCGGCGAAAAAGAATGTCGTGCGCGGCTTGGTTGACCATACATGGGTCGATTCTTCGCGCACCTCGACCATGAACACACGATCTCTCGCAGCGTCGAAATCGGTAAAGACCGATGAACGATCATCAAGCTGATCGCCCAATACAAATATGAGGTGACGGCAGGATTTCATTCGCGTTCCAGTATTTTGCAGCGGCGACACTTTTCACTGCAGTATTTCACGTCAACCCAATTTTTTGCCCAGGATTTGCGCCAGGTCATCGGCTTGCCGCACAACACGCAGGGCTTGCTGGGGAGGCTGGATTTGTTACCCCTGAATGCTGATTTCATTGGCGCAGAGTTGGTTGGCACTTGGAAGGACTTCCGACATCGGCAAAGACATGTCAGGAAAAATTTCAGGCCAGCAACATCTTCTGTTTTCCATTAATTCTTGCCAACCGCAGAACGCCATTTGGCGCGCCTCTCAGGCGTAATAAATCCGGAGAAGCCCGCCAACTGTAGAGTTTCCCCTGTTTATGCGGCATAACTATCCCCGAAACGGATGCCGTACCACCACCGTCTCTTCACGATCCGGCCCGGTCGACACCAGATCAATCGGCGTGCCCACGAGCGTTTCAATGCGCTTCAGATAGGTCTGCGCGCTCTTTGGCAAACCATTCCAGGTTTTCACGCCGTAGGTGCTCTCGCTCCAGCCGGCATGGTCTTCAAAGATCGGTTCGCAATGTGCGATGCTGTCCGCGCCGTACGGGAGGATGTCGGTGACGTGTCCGTCGATTTTGTAGCCGGTGCAAATGCGCAATGTGTCGAGACCATCGAGCACATCCAGCTTGGTGATGCACAGACCGGAAAGGCCGTTGATCTGGACGGCGCGTTTCAGTGCCGCCGCGTCGAACCAGCCGCAGCGCCGCGGGCGACCGGTGACCGAGCCGAATTCATTGCCGCGTTTACGCAGGCGTTCGCCAATATCATTTTCAAGCTCGGTTGGAAACGGGCCTGAACCGACGCGGGTCGCGTAGGCCTTGGTGATGCCGAGCACGTAGTTCAGCGCTTGTGGACCAACGCCAGCGCCTGCGGAGGCTTGTCCGGCAAGGCAATTGCTGGAAGTCACATATGGGTAGGTACCGTGGTCAACATCGAGCAAGGCGGCTTGCGCGCCTTCGAACAGCAAGCTCTTCCCCTCGCCCATCAGGCGATTCAGATCAGCGGACACATCGGCGATCATCGGCTTCAGACGCTCGCCCATTTTCAGGGTCGAGTCAAAAACTGAATCCACCGAAACTGTTTCAGCTTTCAAATAATGCTTCAGAACGAAGTTGTGATAATCAAGCACTTCGATTAATTTTTCCTTGAAGCGCTGCGGAAAATAAAGATCGTGCAAACGGATGGCGCGCCGCGCGACTTTGTCTTCGTAACAAGGGCCTATGCCACGCCCTGTTGTGCCGATCTTGCCGAGCCCAAGTGCAAGCTCACGTGCCTGATCGATGGCGACGTGATAAGGCAGTATCAGTGGGCAGGCTTCGGAAATGCGCAGCCGGCTCATCACATCGACACCTGCCACGGCCAACTCATCAATTTCCTGTAGCAACGCAGGGGGAGACAACACCACGCCATTTCCGATATAGCAGGTAACTTGCGGATGCAAAATTCCCGACGGAATCAGCCGCAAAATTGTCTTCTTGCCGTTGACCACAAGGGTGTGACCGGCGTTGTGTCCGCCCTGAAATCTTACAACCGCTGCGACTTCATCGGTCAGCCAATCGACGATCTTGCCCTTGCCTTCATCGCCCCACTGGGTGCCGATGACGACGACGTTTCTTGCCATGTTGATTCCTTGGATTACGTAATTGACTTGAGAGGAACGACCGACCAGCGACCGTTAACCATGCTGAGCTGGCGGTTGCAGCCGAGTTCGTGAAGATGCGCGTCGTGACCGGGCAACGTAGCGATCACGACCTCACCGGATGCGCGCAGCCTGGCGATTTCGGTGCGTGCGGCGGCGTCTGGTTGCGCCGGGGCCAGAATTGCACCATGGCTTGGTTCATCATTAATGAGTGGCAGCAATGCCTTCAAATCCATGCTGAACCCTGTCGCCGGACGCGCGCGTCCGAAGGCTTTGCCAACTTCATCGTATCGACCGCCGCGTGCAACCGCATCAGACGCACCTTGCGCAAAAGCGGCGAAGGTAATGCCGCTTTCGTAATTAAATCCACCCAGCTCCCCGAGGTCTACGCTGACCCTGATACCTTGCTGAGAAAAATGTTTTTCGATTTGCGCCAGTTGCGCCAGAGCTTTGGTAATGTTTTCCTGCTTCGGTAAAACTTCCGTTGCGCGAGCCAGCGCTGACGCGTCGCCATACAGTGTCGGCAATGCAGCAATCGCTTGAAAAGCCACGCCCAGCTTGGCTTCCAGCGATTTCAACGCGGCAATATCTTTGGCTTCCGTGGCAAGAAATGCCTGCTCGGCAACATCAGAGGTTACATTCGCGCTCGCAATCAAGAAACGGAAAATCGCTGGATGCCCAATGTCCAATTGGACATCGGTTACGCCCAGTGTGCGCAAAACATCCACCATCAATTGCTGTATCTCGATGTCGGCTTCCAGCCCCGCATGGCCATACATTTCAGCACCCGTCTGAAAAGGCTGGCGGCTTTTGCCCAATCCTGCTGGCAAAGTGTGCAAGACGCTGCCTGCGTAACACAGGCGCGTGACACCCTGGCGATTGAGCAGGTGCGCGTCAATGCGCGCGACTTGCGGCGTGGTATCGGCGCGAATACCCATGGTACGACCGGATAACTGATCGACCAGCTTGAAGGTGGCGAGATCCATGTCATGGCCGGTACCGGAAAGCAGGGACTCAACATATTCCAGCAGCGGTGGCATGACCAGTTCAAAGCCGTGGCTTGCAAACAGATCGAGCGCTATGCGGCGCAGGCGCTCAAGCTTCTTTGCGTCAGCCGGCAAAAGGTCTTCAATATTTTCAGGGAGTGTCCAGGTTCTCAAATCAGGTCACCATAAATAACAACAGCAAGCCAAGCGCGATTGAGGCCAGGCCGATAAAACGCAATTGTCCGTCGCTTAGCTCGATGACGCGACGGAAGGTTTCGCGCCATGTGCGCGGAGCCACAAATGGCATGATGCCCTCAAACACGAGCATCAGTGCGAGTCCGGCGAGCAGAATGTCTTTCACGGGGTTCGTATTGGTCAAAGTGTTCTAGAAGCGCAGTGGGAATGACGGTAATTTGCTGCGTGCAGACGCAAAAACGGCGCTGGTGAACATTTCACCAGCGCCGTTGACGAATTATACGCGAGTTGGCAAGCTAGGGAATCTCTGATTAAGTCGCTTTCGAAAAGGTTGTGTTGAGATTGGGGTATATGCAAGGCGCGCGACGAATGTGCGTTGCTTAAGCTACCGCACGAGGAGCGCAACGATGCAGATGCCCCAATATCGACGCAAGATTTTCGGAATGGACTTGATCAGAGGCTCCCTAGGTTAAACGACCTTACTTGCCGCCTTTATTCGGGTTCTTCAGGTACTTAAAAAAATCCAAGCTTGGTTCGAGCACCATCACGTCGCTCTTGTTGCGGAAGCTGTTGCGATAGGCCTCCATGCTGCGATAAAACGAATAGAACTCAGGATTTTTGGTGAATG
>JANYFH010000313.1 GCA_025362705.1 Betaproteobacteria bacterium | reverse complement strand
GTCGGCCGAAATGCGGAAACAAGTCTCCGATATTTGCCTCGACATCAACAAAGACGCCGACTTTCAGAAGCGCATGGCTGATGGCGGTTTTGAGCTTGTCGATATTGGCGTCGACAAGATGCCTGCATTCATGATCGAGCGCACCAAGGTTTATACCGAGTCGGCCAAACTCATGGGGCTGGTGAAATAGCGATAGCACGGGGGCGAGAGCTTCGCGTACAATCGACGCAAAATATGATCACAACGAGAGGGGAAATGCTGAAAAATCCAAAAGAGTTCTGGTCAGGGGTGATGTTTGCTGTGATCGGCTTCGCATTTGCAATCATCGTGAAGGCCTACGATTACCCGATGGGGACAGCGAGCCGAATGGGTGCTGGCTATTTCCCGTTTGTATTGGGTAACGTGATGGGGGTGCTGGGCTTGATCATCATCGTTCAGGCTCTTCTCACCAGCGGAACACCGATCAGCAAGTTTGCTTGGCGGCCGCTTATCTGGGTATTGTCTGCCTTTGTGATATTCGGTCTGACGGCCAAACTGCTCGGCCTCGCTATCGCCATCCTGCTGCTGGTGGTGATTTCGTCTTACGGTGGCCATGAACACCGATGGAAAGAGGCCATCATATCGAGTCTCATTCTCGCAGCTGGTTCGATTGCAGTGTTCGTGTACGGCCTGAAATTGCCGTTCCCGATCTGGCCAGAATTTTTCGGCTAGGGTGAGCCATGGAACAACTGATTGCGCATCTATCTCTCGGCTTTGGTGTTGCCCTAACGATCCCTAATCTTATGTACTGCCTGATCGGGTGCCTGCTGGGAACCTTGATCGGCGTGTTGCCTGGCATCGGCCCGGTAGCAACAATCGCCATGCTGCTTCCTGCGACATTCACCCTGCCGCCGGAATCGTCTCTCATCATGCTTGCCGGTATTTACTACGGCGCGCAGTATGGCGGTTCCACCACATCAATCCTGATTAATATTCCAGGCGAATCGTCTTCCGTTGTGACCTGCCTCGATGGCTATCAGATGGCTCGACAGGGACGCGCCGGACCTGCGCTGGCGACGGCGGCACTCGGTTCATTTTTTGCGGGTACCGTAGCGACCGTTTTGCTCGCCGTTGCCGCGCCACCGTTGGCGCAGATCGCGTTCAAGTTCGGTCCCGCTGAATATTTCTCGCTGATGACGCTTGGTCTGATTGCTGCGGTCGTCCTGGCCGCAGGCTCGGTGGTGAAAGCAATTGCAATGATCGTGCTTGGGCTTTTGCTCGGGCTCGTCGGCACCGATGTCAATTCGGGCATGGCGCGGTTCAGCTTCGGCATTCCGGAATTGACCGATGGCATCGGCTTTGTTGCAGTTGCCATGGGTGTGTTCGGGCTCGCAGAAATCATGAAGAATCTGGAAGAAGGCGAGGAAGATCGCGAGGTCTTTCTGAACAAGGTGACCAACTTGTGGCCTTCCAAGCAGGACTTCAAGGATGCCTGGGGAGCGGTATTGCGCGGTACAGCGTTGGGATCGTTGCTCGGCATTCTGCCCGGCGGTGGTGCGGTGCTCGCGTCATTTGCGGCCTACACGCTGGAAAAGAAAATCGCCAAAGATCCTTCCAAATTTGGCAAGGGCGACATTCGCGGCGTTGCCTCTCCGGAATCGGCCAACAATGCCGCCGCACAGACGTCGTTCATCCCCTTGCTGACATTGGGTATTCCGCCGAATCCGGTGATGGCGCTGATGGTCGGTGCGATGATTATTCAGGGCATTCAGCCCGGCCCGCAGGTGATGTCAGAACGCCCGCAATTGTTCTGGGGCATGATCGCCAGCATGTGGGTGGGCAACCTGATGCTGGTGGTGCTCAATCTACCTCTCATCGGCATGTGGATCAAGCTTCTCACAGTGCCGTATCGGATGCTGTATCCGGCCATTCTGGTGTTCTGCGCGATCGGCGTGTATTCGCTGTCGAATAGCCCGTTCGACGTCGTGATCACAGCCGCATTCGGTTTCCTAGGCTACCTGTTCGTGAAACTGGAGTGTGAGCCTGCGCCGCTGTTACTGGGCTTCATTCTCGGCCCGATGATGGAAGAAAATCTGCGGCGTGCCATGCTTCTTTCACGCGGCGATGTGACGACTTTCGTCACTCGCCCGTTGTCGGCATGCTTGCTTGCGGTAGCCGCACTGCTGCTGATCATCATCATGCTGCCAGCAATTCGCAAAAAACGCGAAGAGGCGTTTGTCGAGGATTGAACAGCCTGAAGTGTTCCAGAGGAAACCCCGCCGCGTGCGGGGTTTCTTTTTGCTACCCCGAATTCTTAGTAACATCCAGTCACAATCGACTCGCGTAAAATATTGCTATGAGTACACCTGTTCCTCCACGCAAGCCCGAACCTCATGAATGCTGCGGCACCGGCTGCATTCCGTGCGTGATGGATATTTACGAAGAGGAACTGTACGAATACGAGAAAGCGCTGAAACTGATCGGTGCTAACGGTGCGTCCGCAGCTATTGCGACGCCAGCAGGGGCGGTAGTTCAGTCAGCGAATTCAGCACCCGATCCGGTGTAACACCAAGTTCCTCGATCGGTGCATGCGAGCGGTTGATCCAGAAAGTCCTGAAGCCAAACGTCTTCGCGCCTGCAGCGTCCCAGCCATTGCTTGAAACGAAGCCGATTTCATCTTTGCCAAGGCCAAACCGATCACAGCTGAGTTGATACACGCGCGGGTCGGGTTTGAAAATGCCGACCTCATCGACGCTCAACACGGCATCGAGGACTACGTCGAGATTGTTGTGCATGACAACCGCATTCAGCATCCCGGTTGCACCGTTGGAGAGGATGGCGAGTTTGATGCCGGGTTGCTGGTGGCGAAGTTGTTGAAGAGTTAGCAATGCATCGTCGAATAGCGCGAGTGTTCGATACGCGTTGTCGAGCTGTGCAAGTACGGTTTCTGAATAGGCAAGGCCGAGAGACTTGCATGCGTATTGCAAACCCTCGCGCGTGACCTGGTTGAAATCCACATGCCGCCCTATCAGGCTGCGCAACCAGGAGTATTCAAGCTGCTTGCTGCGCCACAATTGCGAGAGCGCAGCGCCTTTGCCAGGGAATAAAGTCTCGCAGGTCGATATCACCGAATGGACGTTGAAGAGGGTGCCGTAGGCGTCGAATACAAGAGCGCGGATTGGTTTAGGCATATCCATTTTGGGGGCTGTCGAGAGAGTGGGTCAGAGTAGAATTCATGTTAACGCAACTCTCCGGAATTTGGCGAACAACCCTCCCATGAAAAAATTCTCCTACGATTTCCCCTATGCATCACAACGCATGCCCGTGATGGCGAAAAATGTCGTCGCTACTTCGCAGCCACTCGCCGCCCAGGCAGGACTCACCATGTTGCAGCAAGGTGGCAACGCGGTCGATGCCGCCATCGCTGCGGCGATCACACTCACTGTCGTCGAACCAACTAGCAACGGCATTGGTTCGGATGGCTTCGCGATTATTTGGGATGGTAGTCAATTGCACGGACTCAATGCGTCGGGTCGTTCGCCGGCTGGATGGACGCCGGAATATTTCACTCGCAAATATCCTGGCGCGTCAACGATACCCATGCGCGGGATCGATTCAATCACCATGCCCGGCGCGGTTTCACAATGGGTTGCGTTGTCGGAAAAATTCGGCAAGCTGCCGTTCGAAAAATTATTTGCACCCGCAATTGGCTACGCGCGCGACGGCTTTCTTGTTTCACCGATTACGGCGGTGAGTTGGGCGCGGCAGGCCGGGATGCTGCAAGACCAGCCCGATTTTGTTCGTGACTTTACGCCGGAAGGTCGAGCACTGCGTGCAGGCGAGAAATGGATTTTGAACGGACAGGCGAGTACGCTCGAAGATATCGCTGCTACAGAGGGAAAGAGTTTTTATCACGGCGTGCTCGCGCAGAAAATGGCTGAGCACGCAGCAAAGCTAGGCGGCGTTTTTTCACAAACAGATCTTGCAGTGCATGCCTGCGACTTCGTCGGCACTATCCATATGGATTATCGTCACGTACGACTGCATGAAATTCCCCCCAATGGGCAGGGTCTCGCCGCGCTGATCGCATTGGGTATTCTCGAAAATTTTGATCTGGCTTCGCATAGAGTGGATTCCGCAAGCGGCGTACACCTGCAAATTGAAGCAATGAAGCTGGCCTTCGCAGACGCGTATCGCTATATCGCTGATGCACGTTTCATGGATGTGCCGATTGCAGCGCTTCTGGACAAGGTCTATTTGAAATCGCGCGCCGCGCTGATCAACACCCATCGTGCAACGGTGCCAACACACGGTATTCCAAAACATGGTGGCACTGTCTATCTCACGACAGCGGATGCCAGCGGCATGATGGTGAGCCTGATTCAGTCGAACTACATGGGCTTTGGTTCAGGTGTGGTGGTGCCGGGCACCGGGATTTCATTGCAAAATCGCGGCTACGGTTTCGTACTCAAAGATGGACATCCGAATCAAGTCGCGCCGGGCAAGCGCCCGTTCCAAACCATCATTCCCGGTTTTCTCACTGATCTTGCCAACAAGCCGTTGATGAGCTTTGGCGTGATGGGCGGACACATGCAGCCGCAGGGTCATTTGCAAATGGTAATACGCATGTGCGATTACGGCCAAAACCCGCAGTCCGCTTCGGACGCGCCGCGCTGGATCGTCAATCCGGACGGCACCGTCGGGCTGGAAGAAGCCTTGAAAGCCAGCATTGGCGCGGCTCTTGAAGGCATGGGCCACAAAATTGCAGCGGCGGAAGCGGTCAATTTTGCCTTTGGTGGTGCGCAACTGATCTGGCGACAAGGTGACGACGGCTATGTGACGGGGAGCGACCATCGCAAGGATGGCGGCGCGGTTGGATATTGAGATAATCCGCCGGGGTCAGACGACATGGCAGGCTGTTAGCCCCCAGGATGTGCACGAACGCAATTTCCGCGCAACCGCGATTTCTCGCCGCTTGTCGGTTCGCGACATACTGTGAGCTATGTCACTGGAGCCTGCTTCGTGTGTCCGGTATATTCTTCTTCCACTAATAATATCTACGCGCAAATCCTCAATACAAAACGCGTGAGAGCCTAGACGCATGTTGCACACTCCACTTTGATCCTCGATCCGCGCACACTGTTGATCGTCATGATTTCGACCTCGCTTTTGCTGGCGTTGTCGCTGATGGTCGCGGTCGGCCCGCATTTTCGTGAAGGCTTGGGCAAATGGACTGGCGCGATGCTGTTGCAGGCGACAATGTTCGCACTTTATGCTGAACGGGGTGTGTGGCCGAATTTTGTCACCATCGTTTTGCCGAACGCGCTGTTCCTCACCTGTCTGACTTTGCAGGCAGCAGCGATCCGCGAATTCCACGGTCGCGCTACGAGCAATTGGTGGCATGTCGTGCCGATGTTCGTGGTGGCAACGCAGTTCGCTCTGGTGATGGATAATTTTCTGATGCGGCTCATCCTGAATAGCGCGATTTACGGCGGCGGCATGCTTGCGCTGGCGATCATGGTGCAGAGATTGAATCCCGAGGAGCGCGGCACGGCTCGCTGGCTGCTGTTGAGCGGTTATCTCATCGGTGCAGCGACGATGTTTGCACGTGCTTTTCTGAGTCTCGTGGAACCGACCGCGATTTCGAATCTGCTGGCGCCGAGTGCATTCCAGGGCATGACGTTCCTGCTCGGGTTTGCAGTAATTCTTGTGACCTCGGTAGGATTTTTATTGCTGCACAAAGAGCGAAGTGAGGACACCGCACAAAAGCTCGCATTGACCGACCCGCTTACTGGCGCGTTCAATCGCCGCACATTTCTTGAACTGGCCGCAAAGGAAATCGCCAGAACACGCCGTGCCGAAGGCTCGCTGTCCCTGATCATGCTGGATCTGGATCTCTTCAAGCAGATCAATGATCGCAATGGTCATCTCGCTGGAGACGAGGTGCTCAAGGGTGTTGTCGCAGTAGTGCTGACATGTTTGCGCAAAGAGGATTTGCTGGTGCGATTCGGTGGCGAAGAATTTTGCATGCTATTGCCAAGTGTGGCGATCGATCGCGCGGCCGTTATGGCCGAACGTATTCGCGAGGCCGTCGAACAAGCGCGTTTCAGCTTTAACGGCCGTGCGCTTGCGGTCACCATCAGCATCGGCGTGACGACGCTGTCGGCGGACGGCAATGAAGACGTCGATGCGCTTGTCAACCGTGCCGATGAGGCGCTCTACACCGCGAAGAAATCCGGTCGCAATCGGGTGGTCGCGTTTCCGGCGAACACGACACTGGTGATGCTGATGAAGAGTCAGCGGTGATTTTTCGGATACACGCCTAGGGAACCTCTGATCAAGTCCATTCCGAAAATCTTGCGTCGATATTGGGGCATCTGCAGCGTTGCGCTCCTCGTGCGGTAGCTTAAGCAACGCACCTTCGCCGCTGCATCGGCTCAGTCGCTCGCGGGCGCGTCCCATGGGACGCGAATTCCCCGCTCACGTGTCGCACGCCTTGCATATGCCCCAATCTCAACACAATCTTTTCAAAAGCGACTTAATCAGAGGCTCCCCAGCTGCGCAGATTCATCACGTTTTCATATTTTGGTCATCCGCGGCTTCGCGGAGGCCACGGTTTTCGCAGGTAGAATTCCTTCTCTGCCTCTATTGAAATTTTCTTTCATGCGTCGATTGCCGGTTCGTTTTATCCCCGTCCTTGTTTTGGCCAGTTTGCTCGTCGCTCCGACGTCTTCGTTTGCAGTGGAAAAGGCACCAGCCACACCAGTGATCGTCTCGGCTACGGCCGAGGCGATCTACCGCGATGCCAAGCCCAGGCTTTTGCAGATCCGCACGCTGCTCAATTCGGCATCGCAAAAATCGTCGACCGGTTCCGGCTTTCTGATCAGTGCGGATGGCCTCGCGATTACCAATTACCACGTGGTTTCGCAGCACGCGCTCGAGCCGCAAACCTATCGCATGGAGTATGTCTCGGCCGATGGCTCCAAGGGCGCATTGAAGTTACTCGCCTTCGACACCTTGAACGACCTGGCCCTTGTGCAGCTCGATAAAGGCGGCTGGACATATTTTGAATTCGATCAGCGGGCATTGGCGGACCGCCTGCCGCGCGGTGAAAGATTATTCAGCCTGGGCAATCCGCTCGATATCGGCTTTGCCGTGATGGAAGGAAACTATAGCGGGCTGGTCGAACGCAGCTACAACGACCGCATCCATCTTTCCGGACCAATGAATCCTGGTATGAGCGGTGGGCCGACATTAACCACCGACTCAAAAATCGCCGGCATTAATGTCGCCAAGAGTGGCTGGGGTGCCGAGCAGGTCAGCTTTCTGGTGCCGACCAGATTTGCGACTGCGCTGATGAATAAGCCGCGGTTGGCCGAACCCATTACCGGCAAAGCGGTGCGCACTGAAATTGGTAAACAGCTTGGCGTGTGGCAGTCGGCGCTTTACGACAAGCTCGACACTATCGGTTTCAAGCCTGCGGCGAGCGGGCCGTTTCTGCTACCTGAAAGTAACGCAGTTTTTTTCACCTGCTGGGCCAATACCAACGCGGACGAAAAGCCCGCACCGCGAGCCCGCGCTGATTCCACCCTGTGCAACATGCAGAACTCGCTGTTCATTGCCGGTGATTTATTTACCGGGAACGTGAGCATCAAGCGCAGTCACTTCACTAACCTGAGCCTGAATGGTTTCCAGTTCGCCTATTTTGTGTCGAACCATTCCGCAATGGGCAACGAGCGCACGAATGCGAAACGGATGACACCGACTGCGTGTCATGAAGACATTGCGCTGGCGGGTGAGGGTGCTGAGCAAGCGGCGTACCCGCGGCTGCGAGTGGCGTGGTGCGCCAGTGCCTACCGTGAATTCGACGGGCTCTTCAATGTCTCGTTCGTGGCCGTCGCGCCCGAACGCGACGGGCAGGCTGCAGCGATCACGGTGTTCATGAACGGTACCAGTTATGAAAACGCCGCCCGCTTTGCGCGGCGCATTCTCGCTGAATTCAAGGTGAAGTCATGAGCGAGCCTCTGACTGCGGCGATCTGGATTGAGGTTACCTCCAAGGCTGGCGCCTTGACGATGCGCCAGCGCATTACTGGCGACACGTTCTCGGTTGGACGCGGCTATCAAAACGATTTAATCGTCGATGATCCCGCAGTCTCACCTGCACACATCAGGTTCAGCCGCGATGAAACCGGCGCGTGGTGGATAGACGATCTCGCGAGTGACAACGGCACCGTGGATATGAGCAACGATACACGGGTGAGCCGTTTGCAGCTCACCGAAAACGCTGCCTTGCGAATCGGTCATACGCTGCTCACCGTGCGCAGTAGTGCTTTCGTGGTGCCCGCCACGACACGTATGACTGGCGGTGGTGTGCAAACGGCAACGGCTACAGCGACGCCTTCGCGCGTCGTCTACTACGCTTTTACAGCCATGTTGCTTGTCGGCGCAACATCAGCGCTCTCGATCTGGCTTAAACAGACGGGCGAGTCGAAGCTGGCCATTTATGTCTTTGGCGTCATCATGCTGCCGATGATCGCGCTCGGATGGGCACTTGCGTGGGCGCTGGTCACGCGCATCGTCGCCGCACGCGGCCAGTTTTTTCGTCATCTGTTGATCGTCGGCGTCGCCCTGCTGGCAATGAGTTTGATCGGAGCGCTCGTCAAGTATGCCGACTACACTTTTGCGCTCGTCAATGCGAGCACCGTGGAATCAGCCGTGACGTGGCTGGCGATAGGCGCGTTGCTCGCCGCCCATTTGCGCGTGGTGGTACCAAACCGCGTGCGTCTGGCTCTAGTGGTTGTGGGTGTGTTGATAGTCGCCGCAATCTCAATGGACTATGTACTCAAGGAAGAGCGTCAGCGTCTGCAACCGCCGCAGATTGTGACGTCGCTGCTGCCTTCATTCCTGCCGACCAAGCCACCGGTGTCGACCACGCGTTTGTTTGAAGCGATCAATGCGCTGAAGCCTGATCTTGAAGAAGAAAGAAAAAAAGATCCGCCACAACAGCAGGGATTCGGGGGGGACGTGGATTAGTGGCTTGCGGCTCGGATGCTACTGCAACTTTTTTCGCCGGCTTTCACAGAATATGCAGCGTAGATCGCCATTTGGCGCGCCTTTCAGGCCAAAATGCCGGAGTTATGTACATGACAAACGCAGAAAATGAGCCTAGAGTAGGTGCCGACAGGCCGGTATTGAGTAAAGCTATGTTGGACGCTGGGTGCGATGCCTTGTTTAAGTATCGCACCCAGCCGATGCATGAGGATGAGTGCTTTATCGATTCTGAAG
>JANYFH010000252.1 GCA_025362705.1 Betaproteobacteria bacterium | reverse complement strand
GACGAAGGCAATGCCGAATTCGATTTGGGTCTTGATCGCTATGCGCGCGCTACCTATCGTCTGCATTTCCTCGCGCGCGCGTTCGAGCCCGAGGGCGGGCGCAGTGTTGCAGCCGATACGGCGATGCTGGTGTCCGAACTTTCTTATCTCGTCGGCTTCAAACCCGATGGTGATCTTGGCTACGTCTCGCGCGGCTCGAAACGCACCATCAATCTCATTGCGCTCGATTCGAAGGCGAAGAAAATTGCCGTCGGCGACCTGAAGCTGGAATTGATTGAACGGCGCTTTGTGTCGGTACTATTGAAGCAATCCAACGGCACCTACAAATACGAGTCGCGCGCAAAGGAAATTCCGGTCAAGGAAAGTGTCTTGTCGATTCCCGCAGGTGGTGTCAATTTACCGCTCGATACGGGCACACCTGGGACTTTCTTTTATCGCATCCGCAATGCTGACGGCGTGGAACAAAACAAAATTGAATTCAGTGTCGCCGGTGCCGGCAACGTCACGCGTTCGCTGGATCGCAATGCAGAATTGCAGTTGGTGCTGAAAAATAAAGATGTGATCGCGGGTGAGGAGATCGAAGTCAGCATACGCGCGCCGTATGCCGGTGCGGGTTTGATTACCATCGAGCGCGACAAGGTCTATGCACATCAGTGGTTCAAGGCGGGCACACAGGCATCGGTGCAGAAGATCAAGCTGCCGGCTGATTTCGAAGGTAACGGTTATTTGACGGTGCAGTTCATCCGTGATCCGGGCTCGGATGAAATTTTCATGAGCCCGCTCTCGTATGGCACAGTGCCGTTTTCCGTGAACCTCGCCAAACGCACCAACAAGCTCAATTTTAGCGCGCCAGCAAAAGTGAAACCGGGTGAGGTGCTGAAAATAAAACTCAGCGCTGAACAACCGACGCGTGCCGTCGTGTTTGCGGTCGATGAAGGCATTCTGCAGGTGGCGCGTTATCAGGAAGCAAATCCACTGGCGCATTTTTTCCAGAAGCGTTCGCTCGATGTGCGCACTTCGCAGATCCTCGATCTGATCCTGCCGGAGTTCAAGAAACTGATGCAGGCCGCAGCACCGGGTGGCGATGCTGAAGGTGCGTTGGGTAAAAACCTAAATCCGTTCAAGCGTAAGCGCGACAAACCCGCCGTGTATTGGTCCGGTATCGTTGACGTCAACGGCGAGCAGGAATTCAGCTACACGGTGCCGGACACATTCAACGGCACGCTGCGCCTGATGGCGGTCGCGGTGAGCGAACAAACGATAGGCACACTCAGCAGCAAAGCGATTGTGCAGGGCGATTTTGTACTCTCGCCGAATGCGCCGCTGGCTGTCGCACCCGGAGATGAATTCGAAGTCTCGGTGGGTGTGGCCAATAACGTCGCGGGATCAGGCAAGGATGCGCAGGTTGCGGTCGCACTGAAAACTTCCGCGCACCTCGAAGTGGTGGGTGCGGAAACGCAGTCACTCAAGATCGGCGAGAAGAAAGAAAGTGTCGCCATCTACAGATTGAAAGCAAAAAGCGGCGCTGTAGTAAAGCTTGGGTCTGCGACCATGACATTCTCGGCGACATTGAATGGCCAGCAAGACAAATCCGCCAAACTCGCGACCGATGTCAGCGTGCGCCCTGCCGGTCCATACTACACGCAGGTCACGGTCGGCAGTTTCACCGGCGCGCAAGAAGTACCGATCAAGCGCGATGTGTTCAGCGAATACCGTAAAGCCGAGGCTGCGGTGTCGCCGTTGCCGCTGGTGATTGCCAACGGTCTGATGGCCTATCTGGATAGCTTTCCGCATCTGTGCACCGAGCAGATCACCAGCCGCGCATTCCCGGCGGTGGTGCTTGGTCAGCGACCGGAGTTTGGCAATGTGAATCAAAAAGATGGTGCGGCCAAAGCGCAGCAATCGTTCGCGTCTGCGGTCGGTGTATTGCGCTCGCGCCAAAATGCTGAAGGTGGATTTGGCCTGTGGACTGCATCGGTGGAGGCCGACGAATACGCCTCGGTCTATGCGCTGCACATGCTGATCGAAGCCCGCGAACGCGGCTACACGGTGCCGCCTGATTTGCTCGCGAAGGGCAACAGCTGGCTGCAGCAACTGGCCACGAGTCCGGCCAAGGATTTGCACGATGTGCGCAGTCGCGCATATGCCGCCTATCTGCTTACGCGCCAGGGGACGGTGACTTCGACCTATCTTGCGGCGTTGCGCGAAACGCTGGACAAGAAATATCCCAATGCGTGGCAAAAAGATTCCATCGCCGTGTTTCTTGCGGCCAGCTACAAACTGATGAAGGATGAAAAGCAGGCCGGTAAATTGATGGATGAACCGCTTGCACAACTGGAGAAGCGTGGTGAGCCGTATCGCTACGAGCGCTACTACGATCCAACCATTCGCGATGCGCAAACGCTCTACATCGCGTCACGCCATTTCCCGGATCGCGCGAAGAAACTCAATTTCGAAACGCTGGGTGCGATGGTGAAAACCATTCAGGACGGGCGTTTCAATACGCACTCAGCCGCCTATGTGATCCTGGCCCTTGATGCGTATGCAACGCAAATCGAAAGCAAGATCGCGGGCAAGCTGAGCATTGCTGAAATTGGCAAGGACGGTAAATCGCAGGCGCTGACGCTGCCGCAAAACCTGATTCCGCGCGTGCCGTTCTCGCCGACTGCCGCCAAGCTGAAATTCGGCAATGAAGCCAATATGACGACGTACTTCGCTGTATCCGAATCCGGCTTCGACAAAGCGCCGCCGATGACGGAACTGAAATTGGGCATGGAAATCATTCGCGAATATGTCGATGCCGAAGGCAAACCGATGTCCACCGTGAAAGTCGGGCAAGAGCTGACGGTGCGCCTCAAGTTCCGCGCCATTGGTCGCGACTTTGTATCCAATGTCGCGCTGGTGGATTTGCTGCCTGGTGGTTTTGAGCCGGTGCTGAATCCCATCGACGCGCCAAATATTCAACCGGCAAAGAAGGGCGCTTTCGTCAATCGCTTGGGCAATGTTGGCGGCTGGAATGTCGAATACGCCGATGTGCGCGAGGAACGTGTGGTGTTATACGGCAGCGTGAATGCGACGGTGTCGGAGTATCGCTATCGCATTCGCGCAACCAACGTGGGCACGTTCGTCGTGCCGCCTGCATATGGCGAGTCGATGTATGAGCGGGATGTGCAGGCACGGTCGCTGCCCGGGAAAATTGTCGTGGAGCGGGCGGGGAAATAATGGCGAGGCGCGAGGCAATTACCATGCGTGAAGCTTCCACCGATTCCTCCTCTCAGCGGAGAAGGTCTCTGTTCGGGCGAGCTCTGGACTCCCTCTCCTTTGGGACAAGGGAACACTTGAAGCGAAGCAGAGGGCATGGGGTGAGGGGAAAGCTTGTCGCCATGTTGATTGTGACCATCATTGCCGCAATTTGCTGTTTGCGCTTCCTCCCCAAACCCCCACTCCGTGACTTCGCCCAATATTCCTCGGCCGTCTACGCCGAGGACGGCTCACTGCTGCGCCTCACTACGGCAAGTGACGAACAGTACCGTTTGTGGATGCCACTCGACGCCATATCGCCGAAGGTGTCGGAAGCGGTGATGCGTTACGAGGACCGCTGGTTTTACTGGCACCCCGGCGTGAATCCGGCGGCGATGGTGCGCAGTGCGTACGCCACATTCACCGGCGACCGTCGGCTGGGCGGCTCTACATTGACGATGCAGCTCGCGCGCAAACGTTATGCGATCGACAGCCGCACTATCACCGGAAAGCTTCAGCAGATGGCTGCCGCCTGCTGGCTCGAAGCGCGCTACAGCAAGCGCGAAATTCTCGAGGCGTATCTCAATTTCGCGCCGTACGGCGGCAACATCGAAGGTGTGGGTGCGGCAAGCCTCGTCTATTTTCACAAACGTGCATCGGAGCTCACCTTGCCGGAGGCATTCACGCTCGCCGTGATCCCGCAGAATCCGGCTGCGCGCGGTGGCACAAGAGTGTCCTCCCCGACCACAGTGCAGGCGAGCTCACGAATGGCCTCAATCTGGCTTACTGCGCACGCTGATGCTGAACGCCTCGGCGCCAGGCACGCCATCGCACCGAAATCTGCTGCTGCATTACCGTTCCGTGCGCCGCATGTCGTCAGCCAGATGTTGAAAGAACATCGGGGGGAAATTTTTTCCACGATCGACTCGAAAATGCAAGCCACGCTGGAACGCAGCGTCGCGCAACGCATCGAGCAATATCGCGATAAGGGCATTCGCAATGCGTCAGCAATTCTGCTCGATACGCAGACCATGCAAGTTAAGGCGCTGGTCGGCTCGGCAAATTTCAATGACGACGAGATCGACGGACAGGTCAATGGTGTACTCGCCAAACGCTCGCCGGGCTCCACGCTAAAACCGTTCATCTACGCGCTGGCGTTTGATCAGGGCGTATTGCATCCGATGACCGTGCTCAAAGATGCACCCACGGCATTCGGTCCCTTCAGTCCGGAAAATTTTGATGGCCGCTTCGTCGGGCCTATCACTGCACAGGACGCGCTGACACGAAGCCGCAACGTGCCCGCCGTGCTGGTCGCTTCAAAGCTCACGCGGCCGAGTTTGTACGATTTGATGAAGACATCCGGGGTGGCAAATCTGGCGAGCGAGAAACATTATGGCCTGGCGCTGACGCTGGGCGGCGGCGAAGTGACGATGGAAGAGCTTGCGCGGATGTACGCGGTGCTGGCGAATGAGGGTGAACTCAAATCAATTCGCTATACAAATAATGTGGCGGCCTCAAAAATTATTTCCTTCTCCCGTTCACGGGACAAGGGCACACTTGAAGCGAAGCAGAAGGTGGCCGACAGGCCGGATGAGAGGAAAGCAACCAACGCCCACTTGGTGTCCGAAGAAGCCGCCTTCGTCACCCTAGACATGCTCCAAACCAACCCCCGCTCCGACACTGGCCTGCCCGCACAACCCGCCGTCGCCTGGAAGACCGGCACCTCGTGGGGTTTTCGCGATGCGTGGACCGCAGGAATATTCGGCCGCTATGTGCTGGTGGTGTGGGTCGGTAATTTCGACGGCACCAGTAACCCGGCATTGGTTGGCATCTCGGCAGCGGCTCCGTTGTTTTTCAATATCGTCGATGCACTGCGTAATGAAGGATTGGCGACACAGGACGCGCCACGCCTGCCACCGGCAAAATTGACGCGCGTGGAAGTCTGTGCGGCTTCCGGTGATTTGCCCAACGCCGAATGTCTTCAGCGCGTATCGACGTGGTACATGCCGGGCAAATCGCCGATCCGCATTTCCAATCTGCACCGGCGCGTGCTGATCGACCGTCGCACCGGCGCAGCGGTTTGCAACGAAGGGCCCGACACGCAGTGGCAGGTGCTGGAATATTGGCCCACAGACATGCAGCGATTGTTTCGCGATGCGGGCATGCCGCGCCGCGAGGTACCGCGCCTGCCTGATTGCGATAGCGATGAACGAAAACGCGCGAAGTGGGACACCGCAAGTGAGCCGCAAATCGTTTCGCCATTGCGCGCGGTGACCTACACCACACGCATCTCCAACCCGGTCGCGATTTCACTGCGCGCAGAAGGCAATCGCGGCAAGCAGTTCTGGTTTTCGAATGAAGCGTTTATCGGCGATGCCAACGCCGGTGAAGCACTGGCATGGAATCCGCCGCGTGCCGGTCGCTATGTGTTGCGCGTGGTTGATGAAGCGGGGCGGGCGGATAGTCGCGATGTTGCGGTCGAAGTCGTGCCATAGTAAAGACTGGTTGACGTCGGTGCGGCGCGACGCTTTGCCTGATTCACGCAATTTTGCAGATAATTTTATGATCCAACCCCAAAGGAATTCCTTGAGAAATATTTTTCTGTTGATTGCGTTTTCGGTTTCATTTGCCGTCCACGCGCAAGTAAAGGTCGAAAAGCTTTGGGTGCGCGGCACTGTCCCAGGGCAGAACTCAACGGGTGCGTTCATGACGCTCACCAGCGACAAGCCCGTCAGCCTCGTTGCCGTTTTATCGCCCGCTGCGAAGATCGTCGAGATTCACGACATGAAGATCGATAACAACGTGATGAAAATGAGCGCAGTCGACAAGATTGATGTCGTACCAGGCAAGCCGACAGAGTTGAAGCCAGGCGGTTATCACGTCATGATGATGGGTCTCGTCAACCCCTTGAACAAGGGCGACACTGTCCCCATTACATTGGAATTCAGAAGTGCCGACGGTAAAATCACAAGGCAGCAAGCGAACGCGGAGGTGCGTGATTTGACGTCGGGTGCTTCCGGTCACAAATGACCCTATTCGGAAGAAAGTGAAAACCCAAGCACTGGCGAGGCGTTTAACGTAGAAATCTTCTGTAAGCCGCACCCTTGCTGGTTCTACGTGTTTTTTCGCGGGCTACAGAATTTCATTTCAAACGCAGATTGAATTTTCACCCGATGGCGTTCTCAAAGAGTCATCGCAATAAATTCCAATTCAAAATGAAAAAATTATTCATTGCCACCGCGCTGGCGGCAACCATGCTGGCAACGGGCGTCATCTATGCGCAACGCGAAGCAGGCGATAAACCAATCGTCCCGCGTGCCGTCTCTGTGCGCGGACCGTTGCTGGACGTAGAGCGCAGTCTGGTTGCCCTGTTTGAAAATGCCGCACCATCAGTCGCCTACATCACTACAGAAAATCTGGTGCAGCAGGGATTCTTTGGAACCGGTGTCGCGCAAGGTGCAGGCTCGGGGTTTGTGTGGGACATGCAGGGGCACGTGGTGACTAACTTCCACGTCATTCAGAATGCGCAGAAAGTTACCGTGCAACTGGACGCCGGCAAGGAGCCGGTGCCGGCGACGTTTGTCGGTGGCTCGCCCGAATACGATCTTGCGGTGGTGAAGCTTGCGCAGATTCCTGCCGGCCTGAAACCGATTCCGCTGGGCACATCGCGCGACCTGAAGATCGGCCAATCGGTGATCGCCATCGGTAATCCATTCGGGCTTTCTCGTACCTTGACTGCGGGCATTATTTCAGCGCTTGACCGTTATTTACCTACGCAGGAATTTGCCGAAATCGCCGGCGCAATCCAGACCGATGCTGCCATCAATCCTGGCAATTCCGGCGGGCCATTGCTCGATAGTGCCGGGCGTTTGATCGGCGTGAATTCGGCGATTCGTTCCAGCTCGGGCAGTTCATCCGGCGTCGGATTCTCGATTCCGGTTGATCTGGTCAATCGCATCGTGCCGCAGTTGATTGCGCGCGGCTATGCGGCCTCACCGGGTATCGGCATCATTCCGTTTGATCCGATTGTGGTCGCGCGAAACGGTATCAAGGGTGTGGTGATCGATCGGGTACGCGCTCGTTCGCCAGCCGCCGAAGTGGGCCTGAAGCCGTTGCTGCGCCGCACCGGTGAGCTGGGTGATGTAATCATCGCTGTTAATGGACACAATGTGGAATCACTCTCCACATTTGTCGCCGAACTTGATCGCGTGGGCATCGGCAACACAGCCGAAATTACCGTGCAGCGCGAAGGCAAGACGCGCAAGGAACGCTTGCGCGTCATCGATACCAATCAGAAATGACGTTACAAGTTTTTGAGTCGCTCGGATAGCGAATCGAGATACCTGGGAAACTTGTGAATGTCGTTGTGCCCCGCGCCCGTGACGACAACCA
>JANYFH010000193.1 GCA_025362705.1 Betaproteobacteria bacterium | reverse complement strand
CTCGACAAGGGTGTTGCTGAATTGCGCGCCGCTGATCGGTCTCGCGAAAAATGCGCCAGCGATCTTGGGCGCCTGTGTGCCGCCTACCTGCTCGGTATCGGCGAGCCTGACAAGGTCACCCGCGATGCGGTTGCACGCTTTCATCTCAACAACGGCGCGCGCATGGATCGCCTGAATCCCGCAGGCGATCTTTCGGACAAGGGTCTCAGGCAATCATTGGGCCTGATGGTGAATTATGTCTACGACCTGAAAACCATCGAGCGCAATCACGGCAAATTTGTGGCAGGCACCACGGAGGCGTCGAAACAGGTGCGGGGGTTGGTGGGATAGACCAAAAGCGAAAGTCTGCGCCCAGCTTGCCGTTTCAGGTGTAAACGGCTGAAACGCCGCGCTAGTGCTGGAGTTTTTGCAATTGGGAAGGTGGACTTCCAAAAAATCTCCGTTCGTGCTGAACCTGTCGAAGCACTGGGCGCCAAGTCATTGTTTCAACTTAGCCCACCCGACCCTTCGACGGGCTCAGAGCGAACGGTAGGAGGTTTCGAAAAATTCCAACTCTTTGAATCTGCTACGGCGGCAACACCAACCCCGAGCGCGCCTTCACCGCTGATACATCCGCTTGGGTGATCGAACCATCCGCGTTCAAATCAAACTTCGCAATTGCATTGGTGGTAACGGGCTTGTTCAGGTTGGCTTTCACCGCACTGATGTCGGCAGCATTTACGGAATGCAGACAGTTCACATCACCAACGAAGAAGCCCAACGATGCCTGTGCCGAGCCGGTGCCGCCGTTGAGTCCGTTCACGGTGATGGTGAGGCGTTTGTTATCGGCAACGTTGGTGAGCGTCACCACCACATCGCCGCCAATCGCCTGCGCGGTCGCGGTTCCGGCCGAGGCCAAGACACTGTTGAGCGCGGTTGCTGCCGCATTCACGGAAGTGACGGCACTATCAAAATGAAATATCAAGGTGTGCCCGCCACCGATGGCACGCGGCTCGACGGTATGTTGCCACTGAGCGGCGCCAGGCGGTCGATGGTCACGAAGAATGGGGTAGCAACATGAAATTTGCGCGACAACACGCTCAGCAAATTCAGCACCGCCGGTGTGGCATTGACCTGTGCACGAAAGCCGCTGCTCAATTGATAACTCACACTCGTGATCGTGCCGCCTGCCACTGCGTCACCCACGGAGGAGCTCAGGCGATAATTGGCTGAGACCATGTCGGCAACACCAGCGTTGATGGTGTCCTTGGGTATCGCGAAGTTGGCGCTGGATTGGCCTGCGGCTGAGGCGAGCGTACTTGCGACCAAACACGCGCAGGCGAAGGTGAGTTTTGTCAGATTCATCATTGCTGTTCCCCTGTGATTTTTCTATCGTACGCCAAGCAGCGCTTTGATGCTTTGCAATTCGCTTTCAAGCGTGATCATTTTTTCGCGCTGTTGTGCAAGCTCTGTTGCCTGCGCGGCAATTGTGCGTTGCTGCTTTTGAAATTCATTAAGCAACATCGGTGGCAGAAACTGATACATCACCGTTTCAATTTGCCCATCGGCAGAATGCGCGACTAAACCTGGGTAGATTTCATTTACTTCTTCGGCAATCAGCCCGTATTGGAGCGCGCGGCCCGATGGATTCGGGTCGGCCTTGTAGTGAAATGTCACTGGGCGTAGATTCATCAACGCGCTGCTCGCTGTGTCCATGTTGGTGATGTTGTCCTTGAAGCGGCGGGAGGAAGGGGCTACACCCAGTTGTCCGCCGGAGCTAACCAGAACTGGAACCCCGGTTACACTTACTCCGGTAATGCCGGCGATGAAGGCTCTTGTTTGGTTCGTGGACCCAATGCGTATCGTATTGCTTTCACCTGCAACACCCGAGTTGCCGATATCAATGTTGTAGACACCGTCGGTGAGAATGGAGCCAGCGTCAGTGCCAACGCCAATATTGTTGCTGCCAATATTGGCGTGCAATGCGTTTGTGCCGACGGCGGTATTAAAGTCGCCAAATGCGTTCTGAAATAAAGCGCTTACGCCTACGGCCTTATTCTGATTTCCAAAAATGTTATTGAGCAACGACTGCATGCCGACGGCGGTGTTGTAGATGCCAGTCATTACTCCCTTGCAGTAAGACTGACCGCGCGCAATAGCACGTTTGCCATTAAGTCACTTGTGGCATGGCGGGTCAATGCGGCATTTTTGCCGCGCGTTGATGTCGCTTGCATTGTCAATTAGATTGTGTACAATGTAATTATGTACAATTTAATTAAAACCTGAGCTGCCATGTCCCGACAAACCAGATTGCCAGTGAAATCAGCCGCCGCCAAACCGTCGCCGCTGGCAGCAATGCCGACAGGTGACTGGTTGCTGCTCGATAACCAGATGTGTTTTGCCTTGTACTCGGCCTCGCTGACGATGACGAAGGTGTACAAACCGCTGTTGCAGAAATTCGGGCTGACTTATCCGCAGTACCTCGTCATGCTGGTCCTGTGGGAGCACGACGCGCGCAGTGTTTCGGAATTGGGCGAGCGCCTGTTTCTCGATTCAGGCACCCTCACACCACTACTGAAACGCCTCGAAGCCCTTGATTTCATCACCCGCACGCGCGACGCCGCCGACGAGCGCCGCGTAATTGTCGCGCTGACTGCTGCGGGCAGGCGCTTGCAAAAGCAATCCCTCACGGTGCCGCAACACGTATCGTGCGCCACTGAATGTTCGCTGCCGGAACTAAAAGCGCTCACCAGACAGCTAGGTGATTTGCGCGCGGCCCTTCTTCGTAGTACCAGCAGCACCGGTTAACTCTCTGTCCCACCAACCCACCAAAAAAGGAAACACCATGTCAATTGAAAAAATTCTCTACCGCGCCCACGCAAAAGCCACTGGCGGTCGCGAAGGCCACGCCACATCGTCGGATAAGGTTGTCGATGTCAAGCTCACTACGCCGAAAGAGCTTGGTGGTGCAGGTGCCGTCGGTACCAATCCCGAACAGTTGTTTGCCGCCGGTTACGCTGCATGCTTCATCGGCGCGATGAAGTTTGTCGCGGGCCAAAAGAAAACGAAGCTACCGGATGATCTTTCGATTAATTCCACCGTCGGCATCGGCCAGATTCCGGGCGGCTTCGGCATCGAAGTGGATTTGCAAATCAACGCACCCGGCATGGACAAGGCCGAAGTTCAGGCGATTGTCGATGCTGCGCATCAAGTCTGCCCGTATTCCAACGCGACGCGCAACAACATCGATGTACGTTTGACAGTGGCGTGATTGCCGCACCGCGCCAATGCTTCGCTAAATGAATTGACTGTGAGGCGTAGACCGCCTATTGGCGCGGTGTTCCAGACATTTGTGGTCTGGAAGGCGCGTGGATACTGAAGTGTATCTATTCTGAAACAGCAGGTCAGTCTGATTAGCCTTACGTTTTTTTGGTTGCGCGCCGTTTACGTTTAGGCTTGGCAGATTCAGCAGGTGGCAAGCTGGTGTACTTCTGATAAAGCTCGAAAAAAAGCCCGCATGCTGCGGGCTTTTTTTAAATGGAACGAAACACTAATCTAGGCAATTGCCCGATACGCAGGCAAGGTCAAAAACTCTTCGTAGTTATCATCCATGACGAGTGCTTCAAACATTGCCGCACCTTCAGCATATTTTCCCGACGCGTAAACGGCGTCGCCAACGATGCCCGGTGTTTTGGTGAGTTCATCGGCAATTAGCGGCGCCACCATTTCTTTGGTAACTTTACGTCCGTCGAACAGCACACCTTTGGGCGAGCGAATCCACTGCCACACCTGGCTGCGAGAAATTTCGGCGGTGGCCGCATCTTCCATCAGATTGAAAATCGGTACGCAGCCGTTACCGCCCAGCCACGAGCCAACGTACTGAATGCCAACCTGAATGTTATTGCGCAGCCCTGCTTCGGTGATCGGTGTTTCGGGACGGAAGTCGAGTAAATCTTTCGCTGTGAAATTCACGTCGTCGCGTTGGCGATGAAGCTGGTTCGG
>JANYFH010000190.1 GCA_025362705.1 Betaproteobacteria bacterium | reverse complement strand
GCGCCATCCGACAACACTTCAATGTGATCAACGGCGGATGGCGGTATCTGGTTGATATCGACGAACGCTTTGCCACCGATACCGGCGATACCGCTGATCGCCGCGCGGCGACCATTGATAAGAATCAGCGTGTCCAGATTTCTGAGTTGAATCTGCGATCCGCCCGCCGTATTCTGGTTGGTATTGTTCGCGTTACTGGTTCCCGCATTGCTGCGACCCTGAAATGAAGGCAGATTCTTGCGAAGTATTTCCATCACATTCGAATCCACACCAGCCTGCTGAATCGCCTCGGCGTCAATGGTAACCACTTTAGCGGCCACTGCGCCCGGTGGCGTGGGAACCCGTGAACCCGTGATGATGACCGCCTCCAGCTTGTTTTCATTAGCGGGTTGTATCCCGCTCTTTTTGGTATCGTCGTCTGCGGCAAATGCATGTGTTGCCAGACATGCCGTGACACCCGAAGACAACAACAATGAAATTGCGCGTGACAATGGTTTCATGATTGCACTCCTCCTATAGTTATATGTTTCACGGCAGAAGTTACGCCGTGAATCTGAATTCAACCTGAACGTCGGCATCTTCTTTCAACCTGTGGCTGCGCTCGCGCCCGAATTAACGAATCGCGGACACTCAGCCGCTGCTACGTTGTTTCACTAAATTTTTGTTGAGCATCCTCAGCATGAGGCCGTCGCGCCACACAAAATGATGGGCGAGAGCCGCCGCCGCGTGAATGCCTGCAACTGACAGGATGATGTTTGCCACCAGACCATGCAGGTCCTCAACCAGGTCGCGGAGCGCCGCGTTGCCCGGATCGAACGCAGGAATGGTAAACAGCGTGAAAATATTGTCGCCACGTATCCAGACATTGCTGAAGCCGAGAACCAGCTCGACCACCAGCAAGGTATAGAGCCCGGTGTGAATCGTTTGTGACAGGAACTGCAACAGACCGCTGCCTGCAGGCGACAAATGCCGCCCCGGTGCCGCCGCCACCATAGTCGATAGGCGACAGTCAGTGCCAGCGTGATTCCCATCGCGATGTGGATGCTGCGCATCGTAATCCGCGGCGTGCCTTTCGGAAAATAATCGATGATTTGCGCGCTTGCCCAAAGCAGGACGACCAGCAACGCCGACATCCAGTGAAGCCGAATGGTCGTGGAATCGTAGCGATCAATTGCCTCTGCTTCGCTCATGGTTGTATCCCTTGTGACCCCGTTTTCGGTGTCTGCATCGCGTTATCGGGCGATGTGGCTTCGATGACTTTGAATCGAACTCTGCATCCCGTAACGCTTCATGCATTGGAAAGAATCAACTGCATTACTTGGCCGCAACGTCAAACCAAAGAATCGCCGCGCCGGTCTTGCCTTCGCCCGGAGAAACCGCCACATAGAGGCGCTTCAGTTCAGGAATCAGGATGCCGGTCTTGGCGCCTGACGCGGTCGGCACACGAGCCAATTCTTCGTAGTGGTCTTTATCCTTCTGCAGGAACACGCCGATGTAGCCCTCTCCGCCCAGCGCATAAACGCGACGATTGACTTCGTCGAAAAAAACCTGGTCGCAGCGTTCGGGCGCCTTGAAGCTGGCGATGGTTGCACCGGTCTCCGCATTCAGAATGATCAGCTTGCCTGGTTTGCGGGTGATGACGAACAATCGCTTGTTCACCTCATCGAAAGCCAGCGGCGCGTTGGTCTCGGCTTCCTTGATCGGCCATGTCGCGATAACGGCGCGCTTGTCTTTGTCGATCACAGCCATGTAGCCCTTGCCGGTGACGTTGATGTAGAGCCGGTTGCCTTTCTGCTCGATCGCCATGGCTTCGACCTTGTCGGTATCAAACTTGATGTCACCGTAATGCTTTAACGTTACTGGATCGATCTCGGACAAATATGTCTCTTTCATCTTGGCATCCCGACCACCGTTGACAATATAGAGTCGCTTGCGCGAAGGGTCATAGGCCATCGCATCTGCGCCGGGCGCGGGAAGCTTGATCGTGCCAGTGACTTTGTAGGTGGTCGCGTCGATCACCTTCGAGATTTGCGCTTTGCCGCCGCTGTCGGTCACGATCAAACGATTCTTTTCAGGCAGATAAAGAATGCCGTGCGGCGTGTCGACGATCCCTTGGTGACTCTTAAACAGTTTGCCGGTCTTGAGGTCGAACACGTCGAGCGTACTGTGGTCTTCCGCCGCGAGCCAAAGGCGATTGCCTTTCAAGTCGACTTCAAAATGATCGAAGTCCCCGGTGTAGCCAGGTAACTCTGTGCGCCCGGCCAGACGCAGCGATTCGACTGGTTTTGCACTTGTAGAAGCGGCCGGCGTAAATTGCGCCTGAGCCGGAGCCGCGCAGAGACCTGCGGCAAACAGAACCGTGCAGGACAGGATTGCGGGAATACGGCGGGTCATATTGAATCTCCTTGAATGCGGTTGATGTCCATTTACTATTTTTACGGGTCAAGTTCAGTCAGTTTTTCAATCGACGGAATTTGTTTGCGCAGCTCATCCCGGATCGCCTCCGCTTTCTTTTGCAGCTTACCTTTGTCGTCGCCGTCCTTATAGGCGAACACCGTGCCGAGCGCACCAATGGTTTTTCCGGATGTGTCCTGCAGTACCAGTTCGACCTCGAAGCGCTTGCCGGTCGAATTGACTTCGAGATTAGGTTTGCCAGTGTTGATCACCCGCATATCGTCCTCGTCACCTTTCTTGCCATGACGACCAATGGATGACGCCAGAATGATATTGTCCTTGGCGCCAGTCGGCGCCACATGCATCATTAGTATCTGCAATTCGGGATGCTTGGCCATCGCTGCGTCCACCAGTTTCTGGGCGTGGTTCTTTGTGGTGGCGAGCGGGTCGAATGGAAATGGCTCCATCAGATTTCCCGCGTTAGAGATGCGTCGTTTCAGTCCGTCCCTGATGCGTACGGCGCGTTTTTCCAGCGCCAGTTTGTCAACGCCTGCCTTGAATGGAAACACCAAACCGAGCGCTCCGATGGTGTCGCCGCCGACATCCTGCAACACAAGTTCGACTTCAAAACGTTCGCCACCGTGGGCAACTTCCAGATTCGATTTTCCGGTATTGATGACGCGCATATCATCTTCGTCACCCTGCTTGCCGATGCGCCCGATGTTGGAGGCGATGATGAGGTTGTCGCGGCTGTCTGGTGGTGTGACATGCATGACAATGATGAGCAATCCGGGATTCTTGGCAACCACTTCATCGACCAGCGCCTGTCCGTAATTCTTTACGGGAATTTGCGCGAACACGGGCATGGCAAACGCGGTCGCGAGCAACAATAATGCAGTGCGTAACATTGAAAAATCCTCCTGTCTGAAATTTTTTCCGGCATACCTGTTCACGGCGCGCAGTGAGACTCGCAGGTGCCCATCGTGCTGCGCAGTGTGATTCGCTTACCTGAATCGAACCTGAAAAACCGCAAACAATTGAGCGACAGTGCGCGGAATTAGAAAATGATTGTCTGTATTTACTTGCGAATAAGAGCGATCGCGTATTGTGTATTGTGTCGCGCGCTCAAATACAAGATCAGCAGTAGTTAGGCCAATACTGATTCATATGGGTGCCGCAAATGTTGCGCCTGATTTCAGGTTCAATTCAGGATACGTAACTATCCTTATCGTACGCTCTGGCTTGAATATGCTTTCGGTGCCCGGAACGCGGGCACATGAGTCACGACAGGCGCACAATTTCTGCAATTTCTTTCAGCGTGCTCGTCGTTGGTTGTACAACCCTATTAACCAAGTGAGAAAATAATGAAAACATTTACAAAGATGATGTTGTTCGCAGCACTCGGCACTTTCAGTGCCACAACACTTTGGGCAGCTGAGAAGAACTGGACCGCACCCACGCACAAAATGCACGCGCAAAAGCTGTCGGAAGAAATCATGGCGAAACATCCGGAGCTTTTGAGCGTTACATTTCATGGCGTGCCACCCGGATTGTCCAAGGTGTACACCATGTTCGCCGGATCGTACCCGGAGCGCATCGGCAATCCGGATGATCCGGATGATGTGATGGTTGTCGAACTGGGCATTACCATCATCGATCCGCGGTGGAATCGACCGAAGGACGCGGTGAAAAAATTTGTAATGATGATGCCCTTGCGTGACGCGGCAGGTGGTCACATCGGACTGCTTGTTCTGGCCTACAAAAACCCTGAAGGCAGTGGCAAATCAGAAATGGATTTCTTTGCGGCGTCAAGCAAGCTCCGTGACGGACTGAAAGAGCAGATCCCGACTTACGCGAGTCTGTTCGCGCCAGCCAAGTAAGTTTCACCCGCCGTATCCCTGGAATCGTCAGGACACTTTGGCCGGGCGATCCGAGTCTTCGTAAAGCCGTCGCACAAAAAAAATGCCCGACGCCTTTGGGGCATCGGGCAAACCGCTCTCGGAGGAGAAATACGATGGAGTGAACCACCGCATTACTTACATAGCATTTGCCGTGCCAACCACTACAAATTAATGGAATCAGTTAGTTAACGTATTGCAGTGAAGATTATGGTGCACCGCGATAGAGCAATGCGGCGGCAAGCCGCGCTGATGCGGTGCGATTTCAGGATTCCTGTTGCCATGCTTTCCGGTATTTGCCGCGGATCGGCCGATAAAAATTCAGCACGAATTTCATATCGTGCGTCACATCACCAGTAGTTGGTAACAACGGGCCGAATCCAATCACCTTGCGTGAAAAATCGAAGTAGGCAAGCAGCACCGGCACATTTGCGCCATGCGCGATGTGCAGGAATCCCATTTTGAATCCCTTGTCGAGCTGCCGCGTACCCTCAGGAGCGAGTGCCAGCACCATCCGGTCAGCTTGACTGAACGCCTGTACTGCATCGCCAACGACGCCGTGCGTTGAGTCACGATGAACAGGAATGCCGCCAATGGAGCGTATCCATTTACCAAACACGCCGCGAAACAGCGTGTGTTTTCCGAGGAATGAAATCCTGATGTCGAGTGCCCACAGCACCATCACGCCGATCACGAAATCCCAGTTAGTCGTGTGCGGTGCGACGGCAATGACAACCTTTGGAACGTCAGGCAACACGCCTTCAAATTGCCAACCGGAAAGCCGCATCAACATGCGCCCGATTGCCCTGTTGAGCGTGCTGCCGCGACGTGCGTATGAGGCTGGCACAATGTCGAACATGCCTTTACCCACGCGAATCCGTTCCGACCGCGGTGAGCCGCGTTAAGGAGCCTCTGATTAAGTCGCTTTCGAAAAGATTGTGTTCAGATTGGGGCATATGCAAGGCGTGCGACGAAGGTGCGTTGCTTAAGCTACCGCACGAGGAGTGCAACGAAGCAGATGCCCGAATATCAACGCAAGATTTTCGGAATGGACTTGATCAGAGGCTCCCTAAATCAACCGCGCTTTTTCGCCCAATGCAGCGC
>JANYFH010000174.1 GCA_025362705.1 Betaproteobacteria bacterium | reverse complement strand
CCATGTATCGGCGCACATTTCGTCCAGCCCATGTGTGGCGCGCCAACCAAGCAGCTCCGCAGCCAACGCAGGGTCGGCAAAACAAGCGGCGATATCACCTGGGCGGCGCGGCGCAAATTTGTATTCGACGGCTCGGCCACTAGCCGATTCAAATGCCCGCACCACATCGAGCACCGAATAGCCGTTGCCGGTACCAAGATTCACTGTCATCAAGCCGCGGCGCTGCTGCAACACATCGAGTGCCTTAACGTGACCTAAGGCCAGATCAACGACATGGATGTAGTCGCGCACGCCAGTGCCATCCTTGGTTGCATAGTCATTGCCATAGACCGCAAGGGATGCAAGTTTACCGACGGCAACGCGCGCAACAATGGGCATCAGGTTATTCGGAATACCGTTCGGATCTTCGCCGATGAGGCCGCTTTTGTGGGCGCCTACCGGATTGAAATAGCGGAGTAATGCAATGCGCCAGCTATCATCAGCGCGGTGCAAGTCGCGCAGAATGTCCTCAACCATGAGTTTGCTGCGACCATACGGATTGGTGGCAGAAAGTGGAAAATTCTCACGGATTGGCACCGTGTGCGGATCACCGTAGACCGTGGCGGAAGAACTGAACACCAGCGTTTTGACGCCAGCGGCAGCCATTACCTCGAACAAAATCAGGCTTCCCGTCACGTTGTTGTCGTAATACTCGAGCGGCTTGGCAACTGATTCACCAACCGCCTTGAGCCCGGCGAAGTGGATGACTGCAGAAATGGCATGCTCGGCAAAAACGCGTTGCAGACCGTGACGATCTCTTACATCCAGCTGGTAAAACGTAAGCGATTTACCGCTGATTCGCTCTACCCGTGAGAGCGCTTCTGCCTTGCTATTGCAAAGATTATCTACCACCACAATCTCAAGGCCGGCATGGAGCAATTCGACAAGCGTGTGCGAGCCGATGTAACCGGCACCGCCGGTAATGAGAATTGTATTGGTCATGTTGTGGCCGGAGATATCACTGGTTTATACAATCAATTGCGGGCATTGTGGAAATTTGACGCATTGTCGGCGCGGTGCCGATCAATAGCGGAATTATTACTCAGTCGTCATGTCGAACGAATAACAATTCCTGCGTAATATTTTGCGGCGCTTGGCACACGCGAAACAGCAGAAGTCGCTTCAGAAATGCGCAATAAAGCGTTGAAAAGATAGTAACATATGTCTCTATCGATGCTTTTGCGGCTTGAACGATGATCCACGTTCAGTTGCAATGTATCTGAAGGCGCGCAGTTCGATTTTTTCAGGGGGAATTATGCAAACACGTCTATTCAGTCGCACCATTGGTGTGGTCATCGCGATTTTCGGGACGATTCTGGTCAGCGGATGCAGCTCATTGCCGCAAGCGCCAGCCTTGGCTGCTTCGCCAGATTATAAATATGTAATCGGTCCTGGCGATACAGTCAGCATCGTGGTCTGGCGAAATCCGGAATTATCGATGGTCGTTCCGGTCCGGCCCGACGGTAAAATTGCCGCTCCGCTCGTTGAAGACCTGCCCGCTATCGGCAAGGATGCAACCACACTGGCGCGTGACATCGAAAAAGCGCTATCGAAAGTAATTCGTGATCCGGTTGTCACCGTAGTGGTGACAAATTTCGTCGGCCCCTATAGCGAGCAGATTCGCGTGGTTGGCGAAGCGACGCGACCACAGGTGCTTTCGTATAAACAAAAAATGACACTGCTCGATGTCATGATCGCCGTTGGTGGAATAACTGATTTTGCAGACGGCAACAGCGCCAGCCTCCTTCGCACCGGTGACGGTAACAAACAATATAGAGTGCGAATCAAAGACCTCATCAAACGTGGCGATGTCTCTGCCAACGTCGAGATGAAGCCCGGCGATGTGTTGATCATTCCGCAAAGTTGGTTCTAACTCCAATTCGGGTGGTGGTGACAGCATTGATTTTGCGGCCCACGCGAAGTTCAGTATTGAAGCGGGTGTGAGATGGATGAAATTCTTCGGCAGTCAATAATTGTCCTGCGGGGTATGTGGCAGTACCGGTGGCTCGGGCTGGCCACTGCCTGGAGTGTCGGCCTGATCGGCGTGGCGGTGGTATTGTTGATCCCGGATAAATACGAGGCGTCCGCTCGAATATACGTCAATACCGCGTCGATTTTGAAGCCGCTGATGACCGGCATGACGGTACAGCTAAATGACGCGGATCAGATTGCCGCGTTAAGCCGACTCGTGATTAGTCGGCCGAATGTCGAAAAGCTGGTGCAAACGGTTGCCCTTGACGCGGGCACCAAGTCCAAGGCCGAGTACGAGGAGGTAGTGGATAGCGCGACCAAATTGCTCAAGATTGCAGGAAGTGGTAAAGACCTCTACACATTGACATTTCGCGATGTCCAACCTGAACGCGCCAAACGGGCGGTGCAGAATTTTGCGTCGATGTTTATCGAGTCCGGACAGGGCGGCAAAAGCAATGATACAGATGCTGCAAAAAAATTCGTCGACGAACAAATTGTTATCTACGAAAAAAAATTACAGGAAGCCGAAAATCGTTTGAAGGAATTCAAACTTCGCAATTTAGGTATGACGCCCGGTGAGGGTGCCGGTTTTTTTGCCAGGATGTCGGAAACCAGTACGCAATTGAATCAGGCGCAATTGTTATTGCGTGAGGCTGAAAACTCGCGCGACGCGTACAAGCGCGGCTTGGCGAGCGAAGAAACCAGTGCAGTATCCGGCACAGTAGTAGT
>JANYFH010000167.1 GCA_025362705.1 Betaproteobacteria bacterium | reverse complement strand
GCCAACGCCATTTCCGCTGAGTACGGCCATTGGCTGGGCGACGCGTTCGCGTCGGGTGGCTCGGTCGGTTACGATCACAAAAAAATGGGCATCACGGCAAAAGGTGCCTGGGAAAGCGTGAAGCGGCATTTCCGCGAGATCACCGACGCGAATGCGGGCGGCATCAACATACAGACAACAGATTTCACCGTTGCCGGCGTCGGCGATATGTCGGGCGATGTATTCGGCAATGGCATGTTGTTGTCAAAGCATATTCGTTTGCTGGCGGCATTCGATCATCGCCATATTTTCCTTGACCCGAATCCGGACGCAGCCAAAAGTTTCAGAGAACGTGAGCGCATGTTCGCGCTGCCGCGTTCCAGCTGGGAGGATTACAACAAGACATTGATTTCCAAAGGCGGCGGCATATTTTCGCGCGGCGCCAAGACCATCGCAATCACGCCTGAAGTGAAGGCAGTGCTGGGTATCAACATTGTCGGCGACACCATGACACCGATTGAACTCATGCGCGCGATTCTGAAAGCGCCGGTGGATTTGTTTTACAACGGCGGCATCGGCACCTACGTGAAAGCGAGCTATCAATCACACGCCGAAGTCGGTGACCGCGCCACCGATGCCCTGCGCATCAATGGCAATGAATTGCGCTGCAGGGTCGTGGCCGAAGGCGGCAATCTCGGCTTCACACAGCTTGGCCGCGTCGAGTATGCATTGCATGGTGGCCGCATCAATACCGATGCCATCGATAACTCGGCGGGTGTCGACTGCTCGGATCACGAAGTTAATATCAAGATTCTCGTCGGGGCCATTATCGACGCGGACAAGCTTGCCGAAAAAGACCGCGGCGCTTTTTTGGCGGACATGACTGAAGAGGTCGGAAAGCTGGTGCTGAAAGACAATTATTTCCAGACGCAGACACTTTCAATATCGGGCGTGCGCAGTGAAAAACTGATCGATGCGCAGACGCGTTTCATTCGTCATCAGGAAAAAGCCGGGCGCCTGAACCGTGCGGTGGAATTCCTGCCGAGCGACGATGAAATGAGTGAACGCAAAGCCAGGAAACAGGGACTCACCTCGCCGGAACGTGCCGTGTTGCTGGCTTACAGCAAGATGGAATTGTTCGACGAACTGCTGAAGTCCGATCTCATCGACGACAAATATGTGGCCGATGCGCTCATCGCCTATTTTCCGACTGCGTTGCAGCAGAAGTACGTGAGCGTGATGCAGAGGCATCCGCTGAAACGCGAGATCATCGCCACCGAAATCGCCAACAGCACCATCAACCGCACCGGCAGTGTGTTCGTGCATCGCATGCAGGAAGAAACCGGTGCTACCGCGGCCGAAGTGGTGCGCTGCTTTATTCTTACGCGCGATATTTTTCTGGTCGGTGATTTATGGAACCGCATCGATGCGCTCGACGGCAAGGTTCCCGCTGCTGTGCAAAACGACATGCTCATCGACGCTGGCCGCCTGATGCTGCGCGGCACGCTCTGGTTTCTGCGCCGCCGCACGGATCGCATGCCGATTGCGAAAGTGCTGGAGTTTTTTGCCTCTGGTGTCGCCATGGTTTCCGGTCGTTTGCCGGAATTTCTTTCAACTGAAGATTTGGACGCCTTGCAGGGCGTTGAAACCAAACTCACGACCAAGGGTGTGCCGGCAGATCTCGCCAGTGTCGCAGCGCGCTCAGACGCGATGTATTCGGTTCTCGACATCGTCGAAATTTCACAGGAATTGAATCGTGAAGTTGCACTCGCGGCGAAGGTGTATTTCGCGCTGGCGGGCAAGCTGGGGTTACGCTGGTTGGCAGGTCAGGTTACCGGTCTTCCAATTGAGTCGCACTGGCAGGCAATGGCGCGTGCTGCCATGCGGGACGACCTTGCGAATCTGCAACGTCAACTCGCTGCCGGTGTGTTGAAACTTTCTCCTGAGATTATTGATCCTGCCGTATTGATCGCTGCATGGGAAAAGCACCACGACAAGGCCTTGAGTCGCATGCGCGAAGTGATGGCGGATTTGAAAGTGGCGCGCGAAAGCGATCTGGCAATGCTTTCGGTGATGCTGCGGGAACTTAGAGTACTGGTCTGAGTTCCATACCGCATGACGACATTTTCTGAAACATCCACGCGCCTGATCTTCGCCGCGATGGGCGCGGTCTGCGTTGCGCTATTGGGCGCAGCCTATTTTTTGCAATACGGCCCCGGCCAGCAACAGCCCTGCCCACTGTGTATTTTGCAGCGCTACATGTATATGGCCATTGCCGTGGTTGCGCTGATTGCAGCCGTTGTAGGCCCGAGACGCGTTGGCGCGATGGTGGTTGCTGGGGTGCTCGGCATTTTTGCGGCCGGCGGCGCAGCGCTTGCGGTGTGGCAGGTTACCAAGGGCGATTCGATGGCGACTTGTCTCTCTGATCCCGTCGGACAACTCGTTTATAACCTGCCGATGAGAAGCTGGTGGCCGGAATTCCTTGCTGCATACGGCGGGTGTGCGGATTACGTGCCGCCGATTTTTGGCATCAGTGTGCCACTGTGGTCGCTCATCTGGTTTGCCGGTTTAGCTGGCGTTTGCGATTTCGTATGGCTGAAGCTGTTCAGAAGCGCGCGTCAGTAATCGCAGCACTCCGTAGCGTAAATACACCTAGATAGCCTATTCACGCGCTTTTCAGCGGCTTTTTGCCCGGAAATGCCCGTGGATGCTGGTGTTCTTGTTTTTTTACGTTGCGCTTAACCTGGGTGTGCGTTCGCCTCAGTCAGCGCCAGATTCATCGTCTGTGCAATAACGGTCCCCGCCGGTTTTGCCGCGAGGCGACCCGCAGCATTCATTTGTGCGAGGCATTCATCCTGCTGCACACTTACACCGAAACTCGGCACCGATTTTTCGTACGAGTAGTTTCGTAGCGAATCGGCAAGTGCGTTGGCCACCTGAAGCCCTGCGGCAGTCCCAGGGTAGAACGCCAGAAACGCACCTGACTTGATGAACTCGAACTGCAGTGGCTTGGACACAATGACCTTGCCGCGAATGGCGAACGCATGCTCGGGCGCCAGTCCCTCAGGCGACATCGCATAAAGGACGGTCAATTGCAGCCACGGCGACGCGTACCCTTTTTGTTTACTACCGAAAAGCCCGAATAGTGCCATGTGCGTCGTTGTCCGATGTAGTCCGTGGCATGATTCTAGCGCGACCAGCTTTGATGTTGCGCAGCCAATGGCTAGCATGTGACGAAAATCAAAAGCATTGCATGAAATCAGGCGGAGACTGACAATTCGTCTGAAGTCGTTTTCTCCAATTTGGGAGGTGCCGTGTTTGAATCCGCCGAGATCGGCCACAAGCTGAAAAAATCCGAGTTCCAGAAGGAAGAGCCCAAGCTGCGCCAAGCGCTGCTCAATGTGCAATACCGCTTGCTGGAAAAGAGTAAATTTCCCGTGATCATTCTGGTCAATGGCGTGGATGGCGCGGGCAAGGGCGAAACCGTGAACCTGTTCAACGAGTGGATGGACCCGCGTCATATTCATACGCATGCGTTCGGTGCCTCCAACGACGCCGAGCGTGCGCGTCCCGAGATGTGGCGCTTCTGGATCTCGCTACCGCCGAAGGGACGCATCGGCATCCTGTTCGGCTCGTGGTACACAGATCCGATTTTGCAGCGCGTAATGGGCAACGATGGCAGCGGGGAATTCCAGCAGCGTCTCTCGCGCATCCGCGATTTTGAACGCATGCTGGTCGCCGAAGGTGCCTTGATTCTGAAACTGTGGTTTCATCTTTCCAAAGACGCACAAAAGACGCGCCTGAAGCAGCTTTCGGAAAAAAAGAAAACGGCTTGGCGCGTGACAAAGGAGGACTGGAAACATTTCAAGCGCTACGATGAATTTGTCGATGTGTGCGAACCCGCGCTGCGCGAAACGTCCACTGGTGAAGCGCCATGGAACATCATCGAAGGCAGCAATCACGAATATCGTTCACTGACAGCCGGGCGCCTGCTGCTAGCCGCGCTGGAACGCAGGTTGAAAGCGCCTGCAAAGGCCGCCACTGCCACCAAGGCGCCGCCAAAGTCGGTCATTGTCCGCGTAGACAAACGCGATGTACTCAACACCGCAGACTATTCAGTGAAGCTCGATCGCGATAGTTACCAGAAGCAACTCGACAAGCTGCAGGGTCAACTGAATCTCCTGACCCGTCACAAGAAAATGCGCGAGCGCTCCATCATCATGGTCTTCGAGGGCATGGACGCGGCCGGTAAAGGCAGCACCATTCGCCGCGTGACGCGGGCGATGGATGCGCGGTTTTATCACGTCGTGCCGATTGCCGCACCCAGCGATGAAGAACGTGCGCAGCCGTATTTGTGGCGCTTCTGGCGGCACGTGCCGCCGCATGGCCATGCCGTGATATTTGATCGCTCGTGGTACGGCCGCGTACTGGTGGAGCGGGTCGAAAAATTCTGCACTGATGCCGATTGGCAGCGCGGCTATCACGAGATCAATGAATTCGAGGAGCAACTCGCCGAGGGTGGTGCCATCGTTGCAAAATTCTGGCTGGCCATTAGCCAGGCAGAGCAACTGAAACGCTTTAAGGAGCGTGGCACCATCGCCCACAAGCAATTCAAGATCACCGACGAAGACTGGCGCAATCGCAAGAAATGGCCGGCATATGAACTCGCCGTGGCCGATATGATCGACCACACCTCTACCGACATCGCGCAATGGAACGTCATCGCCTCAAACGACAAGCCGTGGGCGCGGGTGGAGACGCTGAAACGGTTGGTGGAGACGATTGAGCAGCAGTTATAGCCTATTGCTTCGATCAATCGTCGTGTACTGCGAAATTCAGTTCGATCCCGTTGCCCGCCGGATCCTTGAAAAATAGCTGCACCTGCGTCGTCAACGGTACCTCAACCATCTGATAGGCCACTTCGCATCGCTTCAAATGTGCCTCCGTCTCGCGCCGACCCGTGCAGGTGAACGCGACGTGGTCGAACGTATTCATCGCGCTTGATACTCGAATTTCGTCAGATCGAGCTTCGGACAAATGCAGGATTGGATTATCAAAGGCATAGAGCCAATAGCCAAACGACTGGAACGGCGGGCGTGCTCCAACTTTCAAGCCGACGACATCGCAGTAGAACGTGCAGAGTTTATCGAGCAGATCGCGTGGAGCACGGAGGTTGTAATGGTTTAGAGCAGCGACAGGCATGGCTGGTAAATTTCCAGTAAAAAAACATTTGGAGTGGCAACGACGAAATTTGACTTAACGAACACTATGGAAACGAACTACCGCTTCTTGCCCGCGCCCTTCCCCACATACTTCTCCAGCCAGGCAAAATATTCCCGATACCAAAGCCGCGAATTCTGCGGCTTCAATATCCAGTGATTCTCATCGGGGAAAAACACCAGCCGCGACGGAACGTTAAGTGATTTCAATGTGCTGTAGTAGGCCAGCCCTTGCGCATCTGGGACGCGATAATCGAGCGCGCCGTGGATCACCAATGTCGGTGTTTTCATATATTTGGCAAACGTGATGGGATTCTGCTCGCCGAATTTTTTCGGGTCATCCCAATAAGTTGTCATCAGCGAATGGTTGAACCAATAGCCGGCGTCGCCTGCATACATCGACACCCAGTCGAAGCAACCGGCGTGACAGACATACGCCTTGTAGCGATCGCCGCCGCTTCGCGCCATGCGTTTTCCATTGCGTCCGTTCATCCACGCCACCATTTTGCCGCCGTAACTGCCGCCGCTTGCGGCGAGACGATTGGCGTCGATGTAGCCCTGCTTCAGCATGAAATCGGTGGTGGCTTCGATGTCGGCGTGTTCTTTGTGCCCGAAGTTGCCTGTATTGGATTCGAGGAACTTGTTTCCCCAGCCGAGCGAGCCGTGGTAATTCACGCACACGACCACATAGCCTTGCGCCGCGAACACCTGATTGTTCCAGCGCGGATGAAAATTATCACCCCAGTTGGCATGCGGGCCGCCGTGGATGTTGTGGACCATCGGCCATTTTTTCCTTGCGTCGAAATCGGGTGGATAGATGGTCCACATTTGCACCGGCTCGTTGTTCCAGCCTTTGATGGTGACCTCTCTCACTTCGCCGAGTTTGAATTTCGCCATCAATTGATCGTTGAAGGTTTCAATCGCGGCTTCATTTTTGCCATCAGCATCGCACGCGAAAACTTTTGGCGCTGCTGACATATTGTTTCGCACGAACACGCATTTGTCGGCCTTGACATCAAAATCGGTCACCGTGCCACCCTGCACCACCAGCACCGGCTTCTTCGCATTGAGCGGCAGCCGCCACACATTCAAACGACCGTATTCGTCGGCGGTGAAATAAATACTCTTTGCATCATCAGCCCATTTCAGCGGCGCATTGATTTCGCGGTCCCATGCGCTTTTGATCGCGACCTTGCCGCTCTTGCGATCAATCGTCGCAACCTTGAGATCGTCATCCATCGAGCGGCGCATGTTTTGCACTAGCAGTGCAATCGTTGCGCCTTCCGGCGAATACACGGGCGCCCGGTGCGAGAACGGCGATGCGGCAGTGAGGTTACGAATTTTGCCGGTCTTGATATCGAGCTCGGCGATGTGATGTTCCTGATCGCCGCGCGCGTCTTCGTTGGGGTTGAAACAAAAAGCGATGTGTTTGCCATCGGGCGAAATATCAAAATCTGTTTTGCTCGTATCCGCCGTGTGCAATGCATATTTGCTGCCCGCAAACAGATCACGGCATTTGCCGGTTTTGATATCCACGACATGCACATGCGGCACGCGGCCATCCGAAAGCCAATGATCCCAATGGCGGAAAGACGTGTGCTCGACCACATGCGCCTTTACCTTGTCGTCTTTCTTTTCTTTCAGCCGCTTGGCCTGTGCCTTCTCGCTTTTGAGGTCTGGCCAAACCCAGGAAATGAATGCGATCCGTGACGAATCGCCAAACCATTTAATGTGCGACACACCGGTCGCGATAGTCGAAACACGCCGCGCTTCACCGCCATCGGGTGCAATGACATAGAGCTGGGGTTCTTCGTCAGCGTTTTTGCCTTCACCCCGCTTTGCAACGAATGCGATGCTGGTGCCGTCAGGCGACCATTGCGGCTGTCCGTCTTTCTCGCCGCATTGCGTCAGTTCACGCGGCTCACCACCAAACGTGGAAAGCAGCCACAGATGTGTGCTGCCGGTGTTTTCATCCATGTCATAGCTGGTGACGGCAACGCAGGCTTGCGTGCCATCAGGCGAGAGCGCAGGCGACGTGGGACGCTGGATTTTCCACAGGTCTTCTGCGGTGATGCGTTTATTGTTTTTGGACATGATGGCGAGGTGCACTAGAGTGAAAACAGGATTTTACCCGCCCCCCGCATATCAAAGCGAAGAACAAGCATTGGCGCGGATTTCAAGGCGTTTTATTGCCAGAAGGCCCGCCAATGCTGGAGATACGCCTCAATAGTAGGTAAGCTCGCGCGCCTTGCCCCAGAACACGCGATAGGCAAAGATGGTGTAGCCGATGATCGCGGGCAACACGATGACGGTACCAATCAACACGACCATCATTGATTCCGGCGCGGAAGCGGCATCCCAAATCGTAATGCCGCCGCGCTGGCTGATGACCAGATTCGGGTAGAGACTGTAGGCGAGCCCCAAAAAAGCCAGCACGAAAATACCAACGGTGCCTACGAACGGCACCCAGCAATAACGGTCCCCCGCTAGAGGCAAGGTGCGCAGAACGCGCCAGACCAGAACGAAGCAGGCTAGCGTCAACAGCGGAATAGGACTTAACACCAACAGATTCGGCATCGTGAACCACTTATCAAAAATGACTGCGCTTACCAGCGGTGTCATCAATGAAACTGCGCCGACACCGAGTGCGGTAAGCCACAAGCAATTCCGCGCCCAGACGATGGCGCGTTTCTGCAAATCGCCCTCGGTTTTCATGATGAGCCAAGCCGCGCCTAGCAAGCTGTAACCGGCAACAAGGCAGCAGGCAATCAACACCGCAAAGCTGACATTGATCCAGGTGTTTTCGTACCCAACCACGTGCATCCCCAGCATGTAACCCTGCGCGAGACTGGTGAGCAGCGAGCCCGCGTAAAAAGTGGTGTTCCATGCGGGCTTGTGTTCGGCCTGGGCTTTGACGCGAAAATCAAACGCGACGCCGCGCAGAATCAAGCCGCACAGCATCAACACCACCGGCAAATACAAGGCACCAAGGATGACGCCATGCGCCAACGGAAACGCGACCAGCAAAATGCCGATGCCCAGTACCAGCCAGGTTTCATTGGCATCCCAGAACGGGCCGATGGAAGAAATCATCACGTCTTTCTGTTCGTCCGTCGCGCGGCGCAACAACACGCCCACACCAAGATCGTAGCCATCGAGCAGCACATAGGCGAGCATGGCAAGGCCCATGAGCACCATGAAAATTACCGGTAGCCAGAATGCATTGTTCATCTCAGCCTCGCTCTGCCGTGGCGGTTGCACTGGTGACGTAAGCGTCCAATGAAGGTGGCGGGGTATTTGTGATCGTATTCGCCTTGCGCGCCATGTAAAACAGCGTCGAAATATAGGCGGCACCCAACACCACATACAACGTCAGATACATCGCCAGCGAAGTCGCCAGCATGCCTTGGCCAATATTAGTCGCCGCGGCCTTTGCGGTAGTGAGTACGCCGTAGACCAGATAAGGCTGGCGACCGATTTCGGTGACGTACCATCCTGCCAGTGTCGCGACCCACCCGGAGAATGTCATCGCGACCAGCGTAATCGCAAGCCAGCGCTTCGGCGACCCTGCCGTTTTCAATTGCCACACCGACAGCCATGACACGAACAGCATCAAACTACCCACACCGACCATGATGCGAAAAGCCCAAAATAATGGGGCTACTGGCGGATGTTTGTCGACGAATTCATTGAGGCCCTTGATTTCGCCATCCGCATCGTGCGTGAGAATCAGGCTGGCCAGTTTTGGTACGCCGATTTCGACATGATTTTTACGCAGCGCGCCATCGGGCCATGCGAACAGCAGTAGCGGTGCGCCGCGTTCGGTTTGCCAGACACCTTCGATGGCGGCGATCTTGGCGGGTTGATGCTTGAGCGTGTTGAGGCCGTGTAAATCACCGACGAAAATCTGGATCGGGATCAGCACCGCTGCTAGTATCACGCCGGTTTTCAGCGCCACTATCACGTCGTGACGCCGGTCATTTTTGAGCCAGCGATATGCGGATACACCTGCCACCAGAAACGCCGTTGTCAGGCCGGATGCAAGCACCATATGCGTCAGGCGATACGGAAACGAGGGATTGAAAATAACCTCGAGCCAACTTGTCACATGCGCGCGGCCATCGATCATTTCAAAGCCGGCCGGTGTTTGCATCCACGAATTGAGCGCCAGGATCCAGAACGCCGAGAGCGACGTTCCAA
>JANYFH010000095.1 GCA_025362705.1 Betaproteobacteria bacterium | reverse complement strand
TTCGACAGTGTGTCGCTCAGCATCGAGATGCTGGAGACGGCGAACCCAGTCCGCCCATTTTTGCGTGGAGTCCAGTTCGTCGCGGAACGACGCAAGAAAGCGGTTTACGCGCAAGTGTGGAAAGCCGGGCAGGCGCATTGCCTCAGCATCAGCTGTACCCGCCAACGCAATTGCCGCATCTAGCCTGGACAACCAGTCAATGCAAGATTGTTCCTCGTTCGTTCGCGCTAACTGCGCGATTGCCACTGAAGAATCGGCCCGCTGCCATGACGCACATCCGGAAAGTATCAGCGCCACCGAAAGCGCAATGACCCTCCACGCGATCAATCTGATCATGTTGAACAGACGCATCACACCGCTCTTACTTCGGCGCCTTCAGCAATTGCGGGCTAAAGCCTTTGAACATCGGCGCCAGCTGGTGTAAAAATGCGGTCAAGGCCGAGGTGCGGCGCCAGATCATCGCGATGCGCCGGTGGGGCGCAGGATCAGAGAATGGCACCAAGCTTACGCCGGGCGAAATCGGTGCCGGCGTGTGCACCGAAAGTGCGGGCATCAGGGTAATACCAACATTGGCACTGACCATATGCCGCAATGTTTCCAGACTGGTCGCGCGAAATCCCGGCTTCTCGGCAGCACCAGTCATTGCGCAGACTTCGAGCGCCTGATCGCGCAGGCAATGGCCGTCATCCAGCAGCAAAAGACTTTCGAGTGCAAGATCAGCCAGCTTCACGCGTTTGGCTTTGGCAAGACGGTGCTTGCTCGGCAGTGCCAGCACAAACGCTTCCTCGAACAGAAATTCTGCGTGCAAAGAGTCGTCGTGAATCGGCAACGCCAGCACGCCCGCATCGAGTTCGCCGTCGTGAAGTTTTTTCAGGATGGTTTCGGTTTTGTCCTCGACCAAAATCAATTCGAGTTTCGGAAACCGCTTGACGATATTGGGAACGATGTGCGGTAACAAGTACGGCGCCAGCGTGGGGAAAATACCGATGCGAACCATTCCCGACTCAGGATCCTTCGCCCGCCGCGCGATCGCCTTGATTTCGTCGGCCTCACGCAGAATCAATCTTGCCCGTTTGACCACCGCCTCGCCTACTTCCGTAAGGAGGACATTTCGCGGATTGCGCTCAACCAGCGTCATTCCCAGCTCATCCTCAAATTTCTTGATCTGCGTCGAAAGTGTAGGCTGGGATACAAAACTCGCTTCGGCCGCACGCCCAAAATGCTTGTAGTCGGCCAGCGCCACCAGATATCGCAAATCACGCAGATTCATGCTTGTCCCGGAAAATGTGGTTCGCTGGTCATTTGAATCGTGTCGAAACGAAACAATCCACTGATATATATTCTAAATGGAATCGGCCATTTTTTGCACTTCCATCAATCGCGGCAGGCGTGGAAACAGGTTTTTGTCGCGTAGCGACGGTCATCCAAATGGCGGAACCACCACCGGCCATACAAAATCAGCATCAACCGGGTTCTCCATTTCCCTGCCTGCATCGCTAAGCCGAGCGGGGAAATGCTTTGCCATCACCTCCAGCGCGTCGGTAAAAATCCCGTCGACACCCATGTCTAGTAACGCACTGACACGCGAGGGTTCATTGACCGTATAGGTCATCAGGTGATACCCATGTCGATGAAAAAACCGAACAAGATCGACCGTGACACACGCATGATGGCAATGAATTGAAACTGCGCCCAGCTCTTCGAGCAGCCCCATATTTTTTTCTTCGGCAATTTCAACGAGTAAACCCATCGGCAATTTTGGCGCTGCCGTGCGAGCAGCACGCAGGGATTCGACGCTGAACGAAGACATCAAAGGCTTGACCAGACGGTCACGCCACAATTCCTCACAGAGCTCACCAACAATGCGTCCTGTTTCAGTTTCCCGTCCGGGACACGGCTTGATCTCGACATTTGCCACCATTCCCTGCGCATGCAAATACCTGGAAACAGCGGAAAAACGTGGAATGCGCTCACCACGATACGGCTCGCTGTGCCACGCGCCTGCGTCATAGGTCTCGAGTGTTGCGATGTCTTTTTCCGCGACGAAACCGCCGCCATTGGTAGTACGCTCAAGAGTTGCATCGTGCATCAGCAACGCCACACTGTCACGCGAGAGTTTGACATCGAATTCAACGGCAACAAAGGAGTTTGCATTGCCCACCTTCATCGCGGCGAGCGTATTTTCAGGCGCAAGTGATCCACCACCCCGATGCGCAAACAATGTGGGATAAGGCCAATTTTTCATGTCGCTCCCCCTACAATAAACTGCGAAACA
>JANYFH010000058.1 GCA_025362705.1 Betaproteobacteria bacterium | reverse complement strand
TCGAGATAGCTGGCGCGTTCGGGAAAAAGTTTGTGCACCCAGGCGACTTCGTCGGTGTTTTCCGAGATATGTGTTTGCATGTGCGCTTCAGGGAACTCGCGCCACAATGTGCCGGCAGCGTCGAGTTGCGCAGGTGACGAGGTCGGTGCAAATCGCGGTGTGATCGCGTAGCCCAGCCGCCCGACGCCATGCCATTTCTCCAGCAGGGCTTTGGATTGGTCGTATCCGCTTTGCGCGGTGTCGAGCAACGCCTCTGGCGCATTGCGATCCATCATCACTTTGCCTGCGACCATGCGCAAGCCGCGCCGTTCGGCCTCGGCAAAAAACACATCCACAGAATGTGCATGCACGGTGGCATACACCATCGCTGTGGTGGTGCCGACGCGCAGGCACTCATCGAGAAACAGCGTTGAGACCTTGCGGGCATGCTCGATGTCGGCGAACTGCAACTCCGCCGGAAAGGTGTAGCGGTTCAGCCAGTCGATCAGTTGTTTGCCGTAGGCACCGATGATCTGGGTTTGTGGATAGTGCACGTGCAGATCGATGAAGCCTGGCATGATGAGTGCATCGGTGTAGGTAGTGATGGGTGTGCCGGGCTCAAGCGAATCTTTGAGCGCAGCATACGAGCCAAATGCCTTGATGTGGCCGCCTTCAAGCACCACCAGCGCGTCAGATTCGTAGTGCATTGCGGCATCGGATCCCACCAGAAAGGGATCGCCGCGAAAGGTGAGGGCGGCGCCACGCAGGGCTATTGTTGACATGCCGGTGTTGAGTGTCTACGCAGCCGCTTTTTGCGGCATGTGCTTCGCCACTTGCGCGAGCAGTTCTTCTTTGTCGTAGGGCTTCACCACCGTACCGCTGTAGCCGTACTCCACCGACGACATGTCCTCGGTCAGCGCCAGCAAAATTGGTACGTTCGGCGAGTCTGCGGGCAGCTTTGCGCGCAGCGCATCGGGGATGGATTCGATACCCATGTCGGCAAAGCCTGTAGTGCTTGGGTCAATGATGATCACATCGTATTTATCCTGCTCCATTTCGATGTAGGCGACAGTGGCGCTGTCGGCCGTGCTGATGCGATAACCGACTTTTTTCAATACCATCGCGGCACCCATGGCGTGCTCGCGATTGGCGTCGATGACCAATATTGTGCCGGCAGTCGCTTCGCGCAATGAATGGCGCGTAATCAAAGTAGACGTCGATTCGCTGTCGTCATCCTGCGCGCCCATCACGGCGGTAAGCGCTTCATTAAGCCGGTTGGCCGCGATGGGCTGGCGCAGGTAGGCGCTGATCCCGCATTCGCGACAGGCGATTGCGTCGCCCGGTTTGCCGGTCGTTGCCAGCATCACGACGGCGGTCTGCTTCAGTTTCACGTTGTGCTTGATGCGAAATGCGAGCAGAAAACCATCCTGTATCGGCAATTGGTTAGACGTAAGCACCAGTGGAATGGCGTCTCCCTCGTCGGCGGCACGCGCTAAAAGATATAGCGCCATCGATGCGTTGTCAGCCTCGTGCGGCAACATGCGCCAGCTGCGGGCGAGCTCGGCGAGCTGTTTGCGCTGCTCGAGGTCATTGCTCACGATCAATACGCGCATACCGGTCAGCGTCACGAACGTGGGGCGGGTGCGCGGCTCTTTGATTGCACGGTAAGGGAACGCCGCCGTGAACTGCCAGGTGGTGGTTTCCTTGCGTTCCTTGATGTCGATTTTGCCGCCCGCTTTGCCGGTGGCGTTGCCATGCATCGCCCGCACAATCTGGCGAGCGAGCGAGAGCTGCATCATGGCGGCAGGATTGACGGTCTTGGGCCGGACGAATCCCTTCGGAATGGTTTGCACCACGCTGAAACTGATGTGGATCAAATTTACTGCTGAGTATTCCGGCTCGATCACCAGCGAAATTTCTGTTCCAGCAACGTGATCAAGTAATGGCGGCATCGCGCATTCAAGCAGGTTGCGCAGGCACAGCATCATGCGCGCACCGTCACCGGTCATGTGTTCGGGTACATCCTGCTCGATACGCAGTTTTAGCTGTACGCCGCGTTCTTCCGCGCTCGGCACGATGCGCTCAAGCATGCGCGCCACACTTTCGCGCAAATGAAACTCGGCTGAGTCCAGTGTGATCTCGCTGGTTTCAAGTTTCGAGAAATCGAGCAGGCCCGCAATCGACGCAAATGCTGATTGTGCTGACATTTCCACGCGCCGAAATTGCTCCAGCACATGGCCCGGCAGTTCGAGTTGCTCTGCACGATAAATAGCGCTGCCAGCACCTTCGACGGTGGTGGCGAGATCGTGGGCGATTTTCTCGATGAGCTGTAATTGCGCCGCATCGGTTGCCGACATCGCAGGCAGGTTTGCAGCAGCCTTGCTTTTCGCATCCAGCGCACGAAAAATATGCAAGCGCCCGGCGACACCATCTTCACCGGCGACCGGTATCGAATGTTGCTTCGCACGGCGCTTGTCGGTAAAGGTGAATTCGAATTCGTCCGGCGTGACGGAATCCATGGGGAAGTAAATCGGCGCGACCTTTTTGTCGGTGGCGTTAGATGCCTGTATGAAAAGTGCCGAGCAGGAGGTGCCGATGAGCGATTGGGTTGCGGACTTGACGCCGAACATTTCGCAAAATGCCGCATTCACCATTTCTACCGAGCCATCCGCGCTTTCGACCACGCACGCGTCCGAGATATTTTCAACCACGTCCAGCAAATGTGTGCCCTGCACGTTAGCGGCCGCTTCGCGGGCTTTTTCAATGGTGAGGTCGCGCATCCATCCCACGATGGTGATGGTTTTGCCGCCTTCACGCCTGCTGGCGGCGAGCTTCAGTTCAATCGGTCGCCACGTGCCATCAACGTCAGCAAGGGTAATCTCGAGTTGCGCGTTTGCTGTTTTGCCATCGATGATGCGCTGCAAGCTTTGCTGGAATCGTGGCCGATCCTGAATCGCCAATGAATCGGCCAGCACGTATTCCGTGTCACGATCCGTCCATGCGCTAAGCGCCGGCGTCGAGTACACGACGACGCCAGCGGTATTCATTTCGAATACCGGTTCGTCCAGTGCTTTCAGCAGTTGCTCGAATTGGGACATGGTGAAATATTATGCCGTTGCTATGTTGCAGAGTCGGTCTGCGAAGATAGCGCACATTATAGCGGCAGCACAGCGCGTACTTCGATGAAGTGAATTGACGATATGCTTGATAATATTGCATCGCTAGGGAACCTCTGATTAAGTCGCTTTTGAAAAGATTGTGTTGAGATTGGGGCATATGCAAGGCGTGCGACGAAGGTGCGTTGCCTTAGCTACCGCACGAGGAGCACAACGAAGCAGATGCCCCAATATCGACACAAGATTTTTGGAATGGACTTGATCAGAGGTTCCCTACATTGTCACGATATTAGAGGTAATTATTGGATACTCCTTACAAAAGCAAGAGCGGCCTGGTACGCATATGGCGAGCGTTTTTCTACTCATTGGAGGGTTTTTCGGCCGCGCTGAAACACGAACATGCATTTCGCCAGGAAATATTTCTGGCTCTAGTGTTGCTTCCGGTTGCGCTATTTTTGCCGCTTACGCTTGGTGAAAAAGCATTGCTGATCGCGACGCTGGTTTTCGTGCTGGTCGTCGAGCTTGTCAATTCCGCCATCGAAGCCGTCGTCGATCGCGTAAGTCTGGATAACCACGAACTTTCCAAACGGGCCAAGGACCTGGGCAGTGCAGCAGTATTCCTCAGTTGCGTTATTGTCATCATTGTATGGGGCTGCATCGCAGGGCCCGCGATTATCAAGCTGTTGTAGCTGTTGAGGTAACCATGTCATCACGCCAATCAATTCCCTCGGCCAATTTGCGGCACGACCCCGACCGCATGATACGCGCGCCGCGTGGAACCGCAATCACCTGCAAGAACTGGCTCATCGAAGCCGCGTACAGGATGATCCAGAACAATCTCGACCCTGACGTGGCCGAGCGCCCGGAAGATCTCGTCGTGTACGGCGGCATCGGCCGTGCGGCACGCGACTGGAAATGCTACGACGCAATTCTGGAGTCGCTCCGGAAATTGGCACCGGATGAAACCCTGCTCATTCAATCCGGCAAACCAGTCGGCGTATTTCGCACGCACGAGGATGCACCGCGCGTGCTGCTGGCCAATTCGAATCTGGTGCCGCACTGGGCGACGTGGGAGCATTTTCACGAGCTCGATCAAAAGGGCCTGATGATGTATGGCCAGATGACGGCAGGCTCATGGATTTACATTGGCTCGCAAGGCATTGTGCAGGGCACGCACGAAACATTCGTCGAAATTGGTCGACAGCATTTCGGCGGAAACCTCAAAAGCAAATGGATTCTTACCGGCGGGCTCGGCGGCATGGGCGGCGCGCAGCCTCTGGCCGCGACCATGGCTGGTGCGTCGATGCTGGCAGTGGAATGCGATGAGACGCGCATCGACATGCGGTTGCGTACCCGCTATCTCGACGCCAAAGCGAAATCACTGGCCGAAGCCTTGCATATCATTGATGTCGCGCATCAAAAGGGCCAGGCAATATCGGTTGGCTTGCTCGGTAATGCTGCCGAAATATTTCCGGAGATCGCCACGCGTGTGAAGGCGGGCGACGCAAAGGCGCGGCCCGATGTCGTGACCGACCAAACCTCCGCGCACGATCCGCTGAACGGGTATTTGCCGCTTGGCTGGAGCATGGAAAAAGCGCTTGCGTTGCGGGTGACCGATCCAAATCTCGTGATCAGTGAGGCGAAGAAATCGATGGCCGTTCACGTGCGCGCCATGCTTGATTTGCAAGCGGCGGGAATTCCGACGCTCGATTACGGCAACAACATCCGGCAAGTCGCCAAAGACGAAGGCGTGGCCAATGCGTTCGATTTCCCGGGGTTTGTGCCTGCGTATATTCGTCCGCTTTTCTGTCGCGGCGTCGGGCCGTTTCGCTGGGTTGCACTTTCGGGCGACGCAGAAGATATTTACAAAACCGATGTGAAGGTGAAAGAGCTGATTCCCGATGATGCGCATCTGCACAACTGGCTCGATATGGCGCGCGAGCGAATCGTGTTTCAGGGCTTGCCGGCGCGAATTTGCTGGGTGGGATTGGGGCAGCGGCATCGGCTGGGGCTGGCGTTCAATGAGATGGTGAAGTCCGGTGAATTGAAAGCGCCGATTGTGATTGGCCGCGATCATCTGGATTCCGGCTCGGTGGCGTCACCCAATCGGGAGACGGAGGCGATGAAAGATGGTTCCGATGCGGTTTCGGATTGGCCGTTGCTGAATGCGCTGTTGAATACCGCGAGTGGGGCGACGTGGGTGTCGTTGCATCATGGGGGTGGCGTGGGGATGGGATTTTCGCAGCATGCTGGGGTGGTGATCGTGTGCGATGGGTCGGATGCAGCGGCGAAGCGGATTGAGAGGGTGTTGTGGAATGATCCGGGGACGGGCGTGATGAGACATGCGGATGCGGGGTATGAATTGGCTGTTGAATGTGCGGGGGAGCAGGGGTTGAGGTTGCCGATAGTGAACAGAGATGCGATTGCATGAAAATTTCTGCGATCTCCATTCTCGCGGATCGATATGAACGCCCCGTGCTTCCGACCTATCGCAAAGACCGAGTTTGCAAATGTGGTCAGGTCTTGCAATGTAGCAAATGCTATGTTGCAAGACCTGACCCCAATGTTCCGATGTTTTTCACGGCCTGCCGAAATTTCATCTCGACAAAGGCGATCCGTATCACTGCCAATGCCACAAGAGCGCGCGTCTGATTGCCGACGAACTGGGTGTGAAGAAAGACGACTACGTGGTGACTTTTCAATCCCGGTTTGGGAAAGCGGAATGGCTGCAACCGTATACCGACAAGACGCTGGAGAAACTAGGGAGCGCAGGCTGCAAACGCGTCGATGTGATTTGCCCAGGGTTCGCGGCGGATTGCCTTGAGACGCTGGAGGAAATTGCGATGGAAGCGAAGGAGACTTTTCTGCATGCCGGCGGGAAAACGTTCCACTACATTCCGGTGGCAAATGATACGCAGGCCTATGTTGGTGCATTGGCCATGATTGCAGAGGAGCAGTTGGTGGGAGGGGTGGGTGAGGGCTGGGATAAAGAGTCGGCGAAGCGGGACGGGGAAGCGTCGGCTTCGAGAGCCAAGGCTTTGGGTGCGACGCACTAATACCCAGCGCAATAAACCTCAAAATTCGTCATTCCGGCGAAAGCCGGAATCAAGTCCGTCGTCAATCCAAGCATTTGAGCGGACTCGGTCGGTGCAGTCCACAGACCCAGCACTTCCTTCAGGCCGTCCAGATAGAGGATCGGATAGAGTCGATTCAATGGCCGAGATCAGCGTCGGGGAGACCTCGGCACCGAACATCTGCTGGAAATGGGCCGCAAGCTCGCTTAAACGCGCCTCGCGCTTCTTCGGCTGGCGGGGATTGACACTCCGGCGTTCGAAACACGCGGTAGCCGCGTGCTTGCGAGCGCGGACATTCGTAGCGTAGGAGGACCTAAAGTGTAAATCGGCAGACACTACAACAGTCTGGCAATAGAGACCCGCCGCATTATTTTCGCGTCCACGGTTAGATGTTTGTACCCTGCGAATATTTCACTGAATGCGTAAGTTGCGCATCATTTAGGATCGTGTCGCGATAACTCGCCCCCGCCGGAATCATCGGGTACACATTTGTTTCGGACTCAACAATGATATCCAGCAAAAATGGTTCGTCCGGATTCGCTAACAGCCGGTCAAGCGCGGCAGGCAGTTCTTCGATACGAGTCACACGCGTCGCGCTTACTCGATACCCG
>JANYFH010000048.1 GCA_025362705.1 Betaproteobacteria bacterium | reverse complement strand
CATGGCGCTGCGCTGGCGGCGCAATTTAATGCATTGTCTGCCGATCACCTTGAGTATCTTGATGAGGCTGGTGTGACGTCAATGGTGGCGGCGGGAACGGTTGCTGTGTTATTGCCTGGCGCGTTTTACGTGCTGCGCGAGACAAAGTTGCCGCCGATTGAAGCGCTACGAAAATCCAGTGTACCGATTGCGGTCGCGAGCGATCTGAATCCTGGCACCTCGCCGATTGTTTCACTGCAAGCCAGTATGCATCTGGCCTGCACGTTGTTCCGATTGACGCCGACTGAAGTTCTGCGCGGTGTCACCGTGAATGCGGCGCGCGCATTGGGGCTGCAGAATGATCGCGGAGCCCTTGCTGCAGGTCAGCGGGCGGATTGGTGCGTGTGGGATGTGGCATCGCCCGCCGAGCTTTGCTACTGGTTGGGGGGTGTCCGGCCACAGCGAATTGTTTTCGGTGGCCGGGAGCAAACATGAGCGTCGCGCCCGATCTCTGGCGCATTGAACGCCCGGACGCGAAAGCTGTGCCACTGATCGTGAATGTGCCGCATGCGGGAACCTGGCTGCCACCGCTGATTGCAGAGGCACTCACCCATGCGAGCCTCCAAGTTCCTGATACCGATTGGCATGTCGACGAGCTCTATGATTTCGCGCCGGCATTGGGTACGACGTTAATGGTGGCCACGCATTCCCGCATCGTCGTTGACCTGAATCGCAATCCGACTGGCGACGCACTTTATGTAGGCGTGAGCAATACCGAAATCTGCCCGACGGCCACTTTTGCCAGTCAACCGATTTACAAGCCTGGCGTGGCTCCCGATAAAGTCGTGATCGCTTCACGAGTCGAACGATATTGGCGCCCGTATCACCAACAGCTGTTGGCAGAAATCGCGCGTATCAAGGCTGTTCATGGTTATTGCATCCTGCTCGACGCACACTCCATCATCAGTGTAGCGCCGCGCTTTTTTGAAGGCCGTTTGCCCGACTTGAATCTGGGCACCGCAGATGGGCGTAGCTGTGAGGTGTCGCTGGCGCGACTCGCGTGCGAAGTATTGACGCATGCAGACGGATTCACGTCAGTACATAATGGACGTTTCAAGGGTGGCTACATCACGCGGCATTACGGTGATCCTGCCGGGCAGGTACATGCCTTGCAACTGGAAATGGCGCAGAGTTGTTATCTGGATGAGGCGGCACCAGCGCGGTACGATGCATCACGCGCTGCCGCACTCAAGATGGTGTTGAAAACGTTGGTTGAACGACTGCTGACCTGGCGCCCGGCGCTTGGCGCGATTGCCAAAAAAATAGGATCATAACGAATGGCCACACCTGCATCGACAAGTACCGCAACCAAACCAGCCTTTGCCGCTCCCGTGCTGGAATCGGTGAAGCGCAACAAAGCGGAACGGCGGGTCACGTTGCCTGAAGTCCTTGCTGCGCTGGTTGAGGACGGTTTCATTCCGCAAGTCGAGTCTGATCGCGCCCTGAAAGACTGGCGCACTACACCGTCGGACGCGCACCCGCTGATGATTGCGTCGCTGGCAAAGCTGAAATCGCTCAAACCGCCGCAGCGCAATCTCGATGTCGAGCGCCTGACTGAATGGATGGCGGGCCGTGTTGAGATGGAGTATTACCATATCGATCCACTGAAGATCGACATGCGCGCGGTGACCGATGTGATGTCATCGGACTATGCATCCAAGCGCAATATTTTGCCGGTGGAGGTACGCGGGCGGGATGTGGTCATTGCGACCAGTGAGCCCTTCATGAGCGCCTGGCAGCGCGAGCTTGGCGACATGCTGAAGTACAACATCAAAGTCGTCATTGCCAATCCGCAGGACATCGCGCGCTATGTTGGCGAGTTTTACAACCTTTCACGTTCGGTCAAGCGCGCGGAAAAAAGCGACGGCGGCGCGGCGCGCGTAAACGATTTCGAGCAACTCGTTGAACTCGGCAAAGCCGGTCGCACGCTCGATGCCAACGATCACCATATTGTCACGCTCGTTGATTGGCTCTGGCAGTACGCGTTTGACCAGCGTGCTTCCGACATACACATCGAACCGCGTCGCGATCAGGCAATCGTGCGCTTTCGCATCGACGGCGTGCTGCATCAGGTCTATCAGGTGCCCGCAACTGTGGCAGTGGCGATGACGTCGCGCATCAAGATTTTGGGTCGCATGGACGTGGTGGAGAAGCGTCGTCCGCAGGATGGCCGCATCAAAACCCGCATGCCGGATGGCCAGGAAATTGAATTGCGCCTTTCAACGTTGCCGACTGCACACGGTGAAAAACTGGTGATGCGAATATTCGATCCCGACGTCCTGGTGCGCGATTTTTCGGAATTGGGATTTTCGCCAGAGGACTACGAAAAATGGCAGGGTCTCATCGGCAATCCCGGCGGTATCGTGCTGGTCACCGGTCCGACCGGTTCGGGAAAAACGACAACGCTTTATTCGACCTTGAAGCAACTCGCCACGCCGGAAGTCAATGTCTGCACGATTGAAGACCCGATTGAAATGATCGAGGCCTCCCTGAATCAAATGCAGGTGCAGGCACAAATAGATCTGGGATTTGCTGAAGGTGTACGCGCGTTGATGCGCCAGGATCCGGACATCATCATGATCGGCGAGATTCGCGATCTTGAGACGGCGGAGATGGCGATTCAGTCGGCATTGACAGGGCACCTTGTGCTCTCGACGCTGCATACCAACGATGCGCCGGCAGCGGTTGCACGCCTGCTCGATCTGGGTGCGCCAGCCTATTTGCTGACCTCGACATTGCTCGGCGTGATGGCGCAACGACTGGTGCGCACGTTGTGTCCGCATTGCAAGGAACAAGTACCGTTTGATGATCCGGTGCAAATCAAAATCTGGCACGAGACTGTAGCGCCCTGGAAAGGTGAAGCGCCAAAGGATATTTATAAACCGGTCGGCTGTATCGAGTGCAGGAATACCGGCTATATGGGACGTATCGGCATCTATGAAATTTTATTGATGACGCCGGAATTGAAGAAACTCATTACTGAACGTACCGACCTTGCTGCGGTGCGGGCGGAAGCGTATCGATCCGGAATGAAGCCCCTGCGTTTATCCGGTGCCATGAAAGTGGCGCAAGGGATTACGACGCTCGAAGAGGTGTTGAAGGTTGCACCTGCAGCGTGACGGCGGCGCGTGTCGAAAAAGTAGAATATGTATCGAAACTCAATAACTGGCGCGGCTTTCAAGACAGTTATGCTCTGAGATCCGCACCAATGCTAGGGAACCTCTGATTAAGTCTACCGTTTAGCGGTTTTGCGCGTTTGGTATCGAAGCGAACCGAATGGAGTGAGACGATCCATGAAGCAACAAACGTTTGGTGCGGTGACAGGATTTGAGAAGCACCACAAAGTCACGAGACGCGCGCAGTTTCTGGCCGAGATGGAACAAGTAGTTCCCTGGGCCAGGCTGATGACCCTGATTGAGCCTCACTACCCGAAAGCTGGCAACGGTCGCCCGCCAAAAGGGCTGGAAGTCATGCTGCGGATGTATTTGCTCCAGCAGTGGTTCGCTTTGTCCGACCCAGCCGTCGAAGAAGCGCTCTACGACTCGCTGGCCATGCGCGCCTTTGTCGGCATTGACCTGGGAAGCGATGCGGCCCCAGACGAAACGACCGTGTTGAAGTTTCGCCATCTGCTGGAGAAACATCGGCTCGGTGATCAACTGTTTGGTGAAATCAACGCCTATCTGGCCGACAAGGGGCTCAAGGTCAACAGCGGCACCATAGTAGATGCCACCATCATCGCCGCCCCGAAATCGACCAAGAACGAAGACAAGACGCGTGACCCGGAGATGCACCAAACCAAGAAAGGCAACGAATGGTACTTCGGCATGAAAGGCCATATCGGGGTCGATAGCAAGACCGGCTTGATTCACTCAGCCGCCGTGACACCCGCCCATGCGTACGACGGCAAGGTGGTCGAGCATTTGCTGCATGGTAATGAGACCCGGGTGTGGGGAGATTCAGGCTATGCGGGCCAGAAAGAGCGGATCAAGGCCAGGGCACCCCATGCGCTCGATTTCACCAACAAGAAAGGCTGCCGTTATTACGCACTGAGCGATGCGGAGAAGGCGAAGAACCGGACCAAGTCGCGCGTACGGGCGGCGGTAGAGCATCCGTTTCTGACCATCAAGGTGTTGTTCAAGTTTGCCAAGGTCAGCTATCGCGGCTTGGCCAAGAACGCGCATCGCTTCTTTGTCGCCTGTGGATTGGCGAATTTACACAAGGCGCGCTACCACCTGATGCGACAGAACAGGAGAGGTGCGCCTGCAGCAGCCTGAAGTGAGGCAAAGACGGGGAAACCCTCGTGT
>JANYFH010000046.1 GCA_025362705.1 Betaproteobacteria bacterium | reverse complement strand
ATCGGTATCGCACGAGAAGCGCATTTTCAATCCGCCCGCTGCACTCGTCAGTCAGGCGAATATTTCCGGAATGCCGGCTTATCTGGCGCTGTGTGCCGAGGCGGAAAAAGACTACGCTGGCTTTTGGGGTCGGCTCGCGCGCGAAAATCTCGATTGGCACAAGCCATTTACCCAAGTGCTGGATGAATCAAAGGCACCGTTTTTTCGCTGGTTCCATGACGGCGAACTGAACGCGTCTTACAACTGCCTCGACCGTAATCTCATCAACGGCAACGCCGAGAAAACTGCGATCATTTTCGAAGCCGATGACGGCGCATCGAAAAAAATTACCTATCGCGAACTGCACGGTCGTGTGTGCAAATTCGCCAATGCGTTAAAAGCCCAAGGCGTCAAAAAGGGCGACCGCGTCATCATCTACATGCCGATGACTATCGAAGGTGTGATCGCGATGCAGGCGTGCGCGCGCATCGGCGCGATTCATTCCGTGGTGTTCGGTGGTTTTTCGGCAAAATCGGTGCACGAACGCGTTATCGATGCCGGTGCTGTCGCCTTGATTACCGCCGATGAGCAAATGCGCGGTGGCAAGGCGCTGCCGATTAAAAATATTGTCGATGAAGCGCTGGCGATGGGTGGCTGCGAACACATGAAAGCCTGCATCGTTTACAAACGCACCGGCGGCAATGTGAATATGACGGCCGGGCGAGACCATTGGTGGCACGATGTCGAGGCCGCCGCTGATGATGTGTGCGAGCCTGAGTGGGTGAACGCCGAACATCCGCTATTCATTCTCTACACCTCAGGTTCGACGGGCAAACCCAAGGGCATCCAGCATTCCACCGGTGGTTATTTGCTGTGGGCGCATCTGACGATGAAATGGACGTTTGACTCGAAACCAAACGATCTCTTCTGGTGTACGGCTGATATCGGCTGGGTGACGGGACACTCCTATATTACTTACGGACCGTTGTCGATTGGCGGTACCGAGATCGTGTTCGAGGGCGTGCCAACCTATCCGAACGCCGGTCGTTTCTGGGAAACAATTCAGAAACACAAGGTCAGCGTTTTCTACACCGCACCCACCGCGATTCGTTCACTCATCAAGGCCGGCGAAGTCGATCCGAAAACGCATCCGCGCAATTTCGATTTGAAGTCGCTGCGCATTCTTGGTTCCGTCGGCGAGCCGATCAACCCGGAAGCATGGATGTGGTACTACGAAAATGTCGGCGGCTCGCGTTGCCCGATTGTGGATACGTTCTGGCAAACCGAAACCGGTGGGCACATGATTTCGCCGCTGCCCGGGGTCACGCCGATGATTCCAGGTTCATGCACGTTGCCATTGCCCGGCATCATGGCCGCAATTGTCGATGAAACCGGCCACGATGTTGCGAACGGCAACGGCGGTATTCTGGTTGTGAAGCGTCCGTGGCCCTCGATGGTGCGCACCATCTGGAACGATGCCGAACGATTTCAGAAAACCTATTTCCCCGAAGAACTCGGCGGCAATTTATACCTCGCAGGCGATGGCGCGGTGCGCGACAAAGAGCACGGCTACTTCACCATCATGGGCCGCATCGACGACGTGTTGAACGTGTCAGGCCATCGTCTGGGTACGATGGAAATCGAGTCCGCTCTGGTGTCGAATTCAAAACTCGTCGCGGAAGCCGCCGTGGTTGGCAGGCCGGATGACATGACTGGCGAAGCGGTGGTGGCGTTTGTCGTATTGAAGGGTCCGCGCCCGACCGGTGATGCAGCGAAAGCACTGGCCAAAGAATTGCGCGACTGGGTTGGCAAAGAAATCGGTCCGATCGCCAAGCCGAAAGACATTCGCTTCGGTGACAATCTGCCGAAGACACGCTCCGGAAAAATCATGCGGCGCTTGTTGCGTTCAATCGCAAAAGGCGAAGCCATTACTCAAGATATTTCCACGCTGGAGAATCCGGCGATTCTGGAGCAGCTGAAGGAAAGTACTTAGCGCAAACAGGTAGAGCGCTATCACTGGTGAGGATGGCATGTCGAAAATGTTCTCGTGATCGCGCCAGAGCTGGTTAACGAAACAGCCCCTCCATTTCTGCGCAGCGCCGGCGGGCGTCAAAATTAAGTTGAAACTCCATAAGATGTGGATCGGTTGAGTCCCGCAAGAACCATCACTTCATGCCGAACCTGCGCATTTGCATGATCTAAATCATGCCTTGTTGAAATACTTGGCTGTTTGCCTCCCAGCTCGTTGACGCCACACTATGTGGTGGATATTGTGTCCGCTCACCACCACGGATGGGGCAGGCATGGTCGTCAATGTAAATCACGCAGAAAAAAAAGATCCCGCAGACTTTGTCTTGCTGCGCGTGAACAAGCGCAGTGGCGCTTCGGTGCCGTTCGATTCGCGAAAAATAATGCACGCCATTTTCAAAGCGGGACAGGCGACCGGAGAATTCGGCCAAGGCGAAGCCAATGAAATCGCAGGTTACGTGACGCGCGCGTTGAGTGAGCGTTATGCGAACACCAGTGCAAGCGTCGAAAACATTCAGGACATCGTCGAACGTCAACTGGCTGAGCAAGGCTTCTTCACGACAGCCCGTGCTTACATCGTGTACCGGGAACAACATCGCAAACTGCGCAACGATCGCGAGTGTTTTGTTGATGTCGGCACCTCAGTCAATGAATATTTGCAGCAGCTTGACTGGCGTGTGAACGCGAATGCCAACCAGGGCTATTCGCTGGGTGGCTTGATTCTCAACGTCTCGGGCAAAGTCATCGCCAACTATTGGTTGACGCATGTGTATCCGCCAGAAGTTGGCGAAGCGCATCGCGTCGCCGATTTTCATATTCACGATCTCGATATGCTGGCGGGTTATTGCGCGGGCTGGTCGCTGCGGACTTTTCTGAACGAGGGACTCAACGGTGTGCCGGGAAAAACCGAAGCCAAGCCACCGAAACATCTATCCAGCGCGGTCGGCCAGATCGTGAACTTTCTCGGCACGCTGCAAAACGAATGGGCTGGCGCGCAGGCGTTCAGTTCCTTCGACACCTACATGGCACCATTCATTCGCAAGGACAAGCTCTCCTATCGCGAGGTCAAACAATCGATTCAGGAACTCATCTACAACCTGAATGTTCCGTCGCGCTGGGGTACGCAAACACCGTTCACGAACCTGACCTTCGACTGGACCTGCCCAGAAGATCTGCGTGAGCAGATTCCTTACATCGGCGGCGAAGAAATGCCCTTCAGCTATGGCGATCTGCAAGTCGAAATGGATGTTATCAACCGCGCCTACATCGAGGTGATGATGGAAGGTGACGCGAAAGGTCGTGTCTTTACGTTCCCGATTCCGACTTACAACATCACACCAGATTTCGATTGGCACCACCCGAATACCGAGCTTCTGTTTGAGATGACTGCGAAATACGGCCTGCCGTATTTTCAGAATTTTCTCAATTCCGAATTGAAGCCCAACATGATCCGTTCGATGTGCTGCCGCTTGCAGCTTGATTTGCGTGAGTTGTTGAAGCGCGGCAATGGATTGTTCGGCTCGGCTGAGCAGACCGGCTCGTTGGGCGTAGTTACGCTGAACTGCGCGCGCCTCGGCTACTTGTATTCGGGCGATGAGGTGGCGCTGTTCCAACGCATCGACGCGTTGATGGAGTTGGCGAAAACCAGCCTCGAAATAAAACGCAAAGTCATTCAGGGACACATTGACGCGGGACTGTTCCCATACACGCGCCGTTACCTGGGCACGTTGCGAAATCATTTCGCGACCATCGGTGTCAATGGCATCAACGAAATGATTCGCAACTTTACCGACGATGCCGAAGACATCACGACAGCGTGGGGACACGAATTTGCGTTGCGCTTGCTCGATCACATCCGTGCCCGCATCGTCGTGTTTCAGGAAGAGACCGGGCACCTCTACAACCTCGAAGCGACACCGGCCGAGGGTACCACTTACCGTTTCGCCAAAGAAGACAAAAAGCGTTATCCCGACATACTGCAAGCTGGCACGCCTCAGATGCCTTACTACACCAATTCATCGCAATTGCCGGTGGGCTTTACCGATGATCCGTTCGAGGCGCTTGAACGCCAGGACCCGCTGCAACGCAAATACACCGGCGGCACGGTGCTGCATCTTTATCTCGGTGAACGCGTGTCCACGTCGGTTGCATGTCGCGAACTGGTGAAGCGTGCGTTCACGCGTTTTCATCTGCCGTATATCACCGTGACACCCGCATTCTCGATTTGTCCGAACCACGGCTATCTCGCGGGCGAGCATGCGTTCTGCCCGAAGTGTGACGACGTTCTTATCGCGAAGAAACGCGCCTCTGCAAATGATGTTCAACCCCAACCCGAAGGAGAAATCGCATGACTGCACGTCCGCAATGTTCCCCGGCAAATAGCCACCCGCTGTTATCAAATGACGAGCGCCAGCCCTGCGAAATCTGGACGCGTGTGATGGGCTATCACCGACCAGTGTCGTCTTTCAACGTCGGCAAGAAAGGCGAATTTTATGAGCGCCAGTATTTCGTTGCGGAAAAAACTGCACGTGCCTGAGAAGTTATCGACGCTGCGCGTCGCCGGCCTGACGCGCCTCTCCACGACCGATTTTCCCGGCCATCTCGCGGCGGTGGTGTTTGTGCAGGGCTGCCCCTGGCGCTGTCGTTATTGCCACAACCCCGAATTGCAGGCGCGCCTGGCGGCCCCCGCAATGTCGTGGCAGACAGTGCTTGAATTTCTCGATCACCGCCAGGGATTGCTCGATGCGGTCGTGTTCTGTGGTGGTGAGCCGACAGTCGATCGTCATCTTGGCGACGCGATCGACGAGGTACGCGAACGCGGATTCAAAGTGGGATTGCATACAGCGGGTGCTTACCCTGATCGACTGCGCGCATTACTACCGAAGCTCGATTGGGTGGGCTTTGATGCGAAGGCGCCATTCGCGGATTACGCCGAGACGACGGGCGTACGAACCAGTGGTGAGAATGCGCGGAGGAGCCTCGATTATTTGCTGATGTCAGGTGTCGCACATGAAGTTAGAACCACACATCACCCGGCTTTGCTTTCGCCGGAAAAACTAATAGCGATGGCGCTGTCGCTGCGTTGGCAAGGAGTGAATACTTTCGCGCTGCAAGAATTCCGGCCCGACGGCTGTGTGGATGAGCTGCTGGATTCACGACCGGCCCCGCTCGTGCACCAAGATGTTGATCACCTGCGAGGGCAGTTCCCGACTTTCATTTTGCGCAGCGCAAACTGATTCCATTGCGCTATCGCGGTTCGATTGTCGAAATTTTTCGCTGTTGTCTGATCTGGATCATGCCTGCGCACAAAGCGGCGCTCAAAATGCGTTGGTCATTCACAAGAATGGTACCGCCATGAATTCCCAGAAAAAAATATGACACTCTCGCTGCAAAGCACAACGGCTGTAGAAATTTCGGCTCAGGCATTGAGCCGCTGCGGAACCGATGCCAGCACGGATCGCACAGCCGGAATGAAGCTGGTGTGCCCGGCGGGTTCACTGCCAGCGCTCACCGCCGCCGTCGACAACGGTGCCGATGATGTTTACATGGGCATTCGCGATGAAACCAATGCGCGCAATTTTGCGGGTCTCAATTTCGACGAAAAATCCATGCGTGAGGGTATTCGCTATGCGCACTCACATAATGTACGGGTGCTGATGGCGCTCAACACTTATCCGCAACCGGCGACCTGGGAAAAATGGCAACGCGCGGTCGATATTGCTGTCGACTACGGTGTGGACGCGATCATTGTCGCGGATATGGGGTTGATGGATTATGCGTCGAAAAAATATCCGCAATTGCGTTTGCATCTTTCAGTGCAGGGGTCGGCGACCAATTACGAAGCCATCAATTTTGTCTATGAGCGATTTGGTATCACGCGTGCAGTGCTGCCGCGTGTGTTGTCGATTCAACAGATCGCGCAGGTCATCAATCACACGCCGGTCGAAATTGAGGCATTTGGTTTCGGCAGTCTATCCATCATGGTGGAAGGTCGTTGCGCGCTGTCGTCGTATGCGACGGGTGAATCGCCGAACACGCACGGCGGTTGCTCGCCGGCAAAGGCGGTTCGCTGGGAGAAAAAGTCCGTGGTTCCCGAGGTACTCGATTCGCGTCTGGGTGGCGTGCTGATCGACCGCTTCAGCGCCGATGAGCATCCCGGTTATCCGACGCTTTGCCGCGGTCGCTTCAAGGTTAATGACGACATCTACTATGCGTTTGAGGAGCCAACCAGTTTGAATACGCTCGAATTGCTGCCGAAACTGCAGGCCATCGGTGTGAAGGCGATCAAGATTGAGGGTCGTCAGCGCAGCCCTTCTTATGTAGCATTGGTCACGCGTGTTTGGCGCGATGCGATCAATGCGTGTGCGTCCAAGCCTGAAGAATATGCGGTGCGCCCCGACTGGCAGGCTGCGCTGTCGCGCGTAGCCGAGGGCCATCAATGCACACTGGGTGCCTATCACCGGACGTGGAAATGATGGCCGCCAGAACCTTGCCTGTGCGCATTTCGCTAGGGCCGTTGCTCTATTACTGGCCGCGCGACAAAGCGCTCGCGTTTTACGAAGAGGTTGCGTCGTTGCCGGTCGATAGCGTGTATCTCGGCGAAACCGTGTGCAGTAAACGCTTCGAAATGCGTATGGCTGATTGGCTTCATATCGCCAAAAAGCTGACGGACAGTGGCAAGGAAGTGGTGTTGTCAACGTGCGAGCTGATTGAATCGGAATCAGATTTGCGTACGCTCCGAAAAATCACTTCCAACGGCGAATTTCTTGTTGAGGCAAATGATCTGGGCGCGGTGTATTTACTGGCAGGCAAAGTTTCCTTTATTGCCGGTACGTACCTCAATATCTACAGCCGCAAGTCGCTGGAGTTCTTTCGCGGACTGGGCGCATGGCGCTGGGTCATGCCGATTGAACTCAGTCAGGCCGGACTGAATGAAGTGCTGCGTGATGGCGACCTCAACATGCAGACTGAAGTGTTAGCCTATGGCCGCTTGCCGTGTCGGCACGCTGTTTCACCGCGCGCTATCACAATCTGTCCAAGGATGACTGTGGATTTCGCTGCATCGAACATCCGGATGGACTCACGGTGTCGACGCAGGATGGCAATACGTTCCTGGTGATGAATGGTTTGCAGACGCAGTCTGCGCGGGTTTACAACTTGATCGACGAAGTTGTCAACATGATTGAGATGGGCGTCACACATGTGCGCATCAGCCCGCAATCGAGAGACACGGCCGAAGTCGTGGCCCAGTTTCACGCAATCGCGCAGGGCACATTGTGCGATCCCGACACAAAGGCAAGCATCGCGCCGTGGGCACCGGACATCGCCTGCAACGGCTACTGGCATGGACGTCCCGGCATGGAATGGACCAATGCTTCCGGCATTGCGTTGGAACAAGCAAGGAATTCGGCAAGATGATGAATCGTCATACTTCGTCGCCGTCAATTCTGCGGCCTTTGAGCAGGCTCGTGGATCGGCTGCCGCGCCCTAGTTCAGTCGCGTTCGCCACGGGGCTCAATGTGGTACTTCGGCGCGATCTGCCGGAGGATGTCTATTTGCAGCTCATCGGTCGACGCGTCGAAATTGTCGTTTCCGATTGGGGAATGCGGTTTCGTTTTTGGGTCACGCCGGGTAGATTTGCGCCACTGGGTCAAAGCGCCGCGTGTGATCTCACCATCACGGCGAGCGCGCGTGATTTTGCTTTGCTCGCGTCTGGCGTCGAGGACGCCGACACTCTCTATTTTGACCGGCGCGTCGTTGTCGAAGGTGATACCGAACTTGCCCTTCTGATCAAAAACACCCTGGATGCGTTGTCCGCGCCGAAGACGCGCAAATGTATTCGCACGCTGCACCATGGCATGGATCGATTGAGGTCGATTCGAACTCGACGTGCGAATATTGGTCAGGCACGCACTTCGTAAACAGGTTTTGCGCGTCTGCCAGCGCGATTTTAAGGTCTTCGTACAGAAAAGCCGCCGCCTGTTCAATGCGGCGTGTTCGACGAGATGTACATCCTTTTGATCTGCGTCAAAACTGCGTCGGCCACGACGATCAATCATGGCAGTTGATCCTTGACGCTTAACCTGCGGCATTTCCCATCGGGGCGCTTTTTTGATAATGTTTCTATTGAATTTGGCATGTCCTTGCGCATTGCAGCACAGGGACGATTCAAGTGGCTAGCCTGACCAGCCGGGCAACGAGAAATTGCGATATTGCAACTGACCCGGCGCAACCAGCATGTGGGCAGTGCGCGCTGGACAAGCTGTGTTTTCCGCACGGATTGCCCAACTTTTATCAAACCCTTTTTCCACTGGCGCTTGAGAAGCGCACAAGGCTCAAGCGTGGCGAATTCCTGTTTCATGCCAGCGATGCGCAAACAGGAATCTATGCTGTCAAGGCAGGATTCCTGATGACCTGCATGTCACTCCCGGACGGGCAAAGCAAGATCGTCGGATTTCACGCGGCTGGCGATGTACTCGGTCTTGATAGCCTTGGCGGGGAAATACACAGAACTGGTGCGATTGCGTTGAATAGCTGCGAAGTCTGTGTGATTCCCCTCGACAAGTTCGAAAAGCTGCTTGAACATCCCGCCGAATCCGTCCATGTACGGCAATTGCTCGCCCGTGAAATTGCCCGCGTAGAGACGCATGCGGCCGTCGGGACGCTCTCCGCCAAACAACGCGTGGCCACATTTCTCCTTGATATGTCCGAGCGCTGGGAAGATCGTGGTTACTCGAAAACTGAATTCGTGTTGTTCATGAGCAGGCTGGACATCGGCAACTTTCTGGGCCTCACGTTCGAAACTGTCAGTCGCACGCTGTCGTATTTCCAATCAAAAAAATGGATCACGGTACACGGCAAGAATGTGTTGATCCAGGATCTGACTGCGTTGCAATCACAACTGAAACGCGCAGCGTAACTGCTCACGGCACCAGATCCGCTGGTACTGTGCCATGCAGCAGGTAAGCAATCAGATCTTTGACCGGACGAATTTGCTTGCCAAAGGGCAACGGTGCAGCCCCGCGAAAAAATAGTCCACGCTCGACATCGCCCGCAAGTGCTGCCGCGAGATGATGGTCAATGCAGAATTGCCCAAAGCGTTCAATGCCGTCGCGCAGACCGCATTGTTCGAGGCAATCGAAGGCCAATGTGCAATCGGTGCGCGCGTTGGCGCGGCGTTGCAGCACCGGTAGCTTGACCATGTATTTCTCCAGCCACGGCGTTTTTACTGCACGTGCCGGCAATCCCGCAACACTCATGAACGTAACGATGTCTTCCGGTTTCGCGTCTGCCAGCACACGCTTGAAGTTTGGATGCGCATCGCTTTCCTCGGTGACGGCAAATGGCGTGCCGATCTGAACGGCGCTTGCGCCCATCGCAAATAATGCGTGAACTTGCGCCGGCGTGTGAATACCTCCGGCGGGAATGAGCGGGACATTCTCCCGCTCGATTCCGAGTTGCCTGAAAACCGCAAAGGTCTCCTCCAGCACACGCGGAAAATCAAATCGCGGGTCGTCGAGATCGGTGATTTTCGCCGCACCGAGATGTCCGCCCGCATAACGTGGGTGCTCAATGATGATGGCGTCGGGCAGGCGTGATTTGCGCAGCCATTTTTTGAGCACGATCGCGATGCCGCGCGAGTCGGAGAGAATCGGAATCAAGGCCACATCGGGATACGCAGCAGTGAGATCCGGCAGATCGAGCGGCAAACCCGCGCCGACCACGATTGCCTCTGCACCGGATTCGCAAGATTGCCGCACGTTGGCGACGTACTCGGAAACCGCGCGCATGATATTCACGGCGAGCACGCCATTGCCATCCGCGATCTCACGTGCCGCATGTACTTCACGATCGAGCGCGATGAGATTTATTCGGTTGATAAGTTCTTTGTCGCGGCTCTTGGCCGTTTGCGCCATCAGATCCGGATGATGACGCCTCAGATCAACGCTCGACAGTGTGCCGACTGCTCCAGCGCGTGCGACGTGCCCGGCAAGGCGATGCGCAGAGATGCCAACACCCATGCCGCCCTGAACAATTGGCAGCAACGATTTTCCTTTGATGCGCAATACGGGGTTTGATTCGGCGTTCAACCTGATCTATTCCTTACTGATCTCTGGCCAGGCCGGAAATGTTGAAGCCGCCGTCGACGTAAGTGATTTCTCCATTGATACCGCTCGCCAGATCACTGCACAGAAACGCCGCCGCGTTGCCGACTTCCTCGGTGGTCACGTTGCGTTTCAGAGGAGAATTTTTTTCGACGTGATTGAGCAGCTTGTTGAAGTCGCCCACGCCAGCCGCAGCCAGTGTCTTGATCGGTCCTGCCGAAATGCCGTTGACGCGAATGCCCTTGGGCCCCAGGCTGAATGCCAGATAGCGCACGCATGCTTCGAGGCTCGCTTTGGCCAGACCCATCACGTTATAGTTCGGCACCGCGCGCACTGCGCCGAGATAGCTCATCGCGACCATGGCAGCATTGCGTCCCTGCATCAGCGGTAACCCTGCCTTGGCGAGTGCCGCCAGACTGTAGGAACTGATGTCGTGCGCAACGCGAAAATTTTCGCGCGTGACCGAGTCGTGAAAATCGCCCGCGAGTGCTTCGCGTGGCGCGTAGGCAATCGCGTGGACGATGCCGTCAAGGCCGTCCCAGGATTTTCCAAGTTGTGTAAACAATGCTGCAATTTCTTCGTCGCTGGCGACATCGCAGGGAAAGACGAGCGTGGAACCAAATTCCGGTGCCATTCTTTCTACCCGCTCGCGTACTCCTTCACCCTGATAGGTGAATGCGAGCTCCGCGCCCTCGCGATGCATTGCGAGGGCGACTCCATAGGCGATCGAGCGATTGCTCAACAAGCCGGTGATCAGAATCTTCTTGTTTGCCAACATTCCCATCGGTTGATCTTCTTCTCGTCAATCGTTCGGCCGTTTGACGAAGACCGATTCGGTGCAGCCAAAGGCTTCACGCTGGACATCATCTGCGCAATCACCGTAAGTGTTTTTGATTGAGATCAAACGAGGTGTGTGCAGATCGCCGGTGTCATTACGACGATGGTAAAAAACTCAAAAACACTAGCACTGGCGCGCCTTTACGAGAATAAATGGCTGTAAAAGCGCGCCAGTGCTAGTGTTTTATCATTTCACGCTGCGAAATTGTCTGGCCTGTTCCAATCTTCCCTCGACCGCGATGGCACCCGCACCACGTGCACGCTACAGTGCGCATTGGCGGTAACGGTAGACGCGACCGAACGCCACCAAGCCAACGAGGTTTCGTTTGGCGCCGGTGCGCCGAGCACGATCAGGTCGACGTTGTTGCTTTTGGCGAATTCGAGCAATGTGGCAGCCGGGTCGCCAGACTCGAGCACATGTAACGACACCCGGTGCGCTGGCAAGCGCAGTGGCTCGATCCAGTTGCGCAGGCGAACTTTGTGTACCAATTGCAGGCCGGACGACGTATCTGCAACGCCGCCACTTTCACCGATCGACGCCGCACGAATTGCCGAGACGCAGATAAGCCTGAATTCAAGATTGAGCGAGGCCATTTGCCGCGCGGTCCATTGCAGCGCTTGATGGCGTTCGTCATCTGGATGTGAGGTATCGACGGCAACCATGATGACGGGTGACTCACTGATGAGCACCTGCGGATTCCTATTCAGCGCGTGCCGCTCGCCGCGCGAACGCCACCACAGGCCGAACTGCGTCATGAAGCCTGCGCGTTCGGTACGGTTGGCACGCGCCGTGAGCAGCACTTGTTCCGGGTTACGCAAGTCGAGGGCGACATGAGCCGCGCTCTGATAGCGCGCGGCAGGATCGGGCTCGAGACAGCGCAGGATAACTTCTTGCAGCCACGGCGGAATCGAAGGCACCCGCGTGCGTGGCGGTGCGGGCGATGCCCACAGGCGGTTTTTCATCGCGTTTAAAGTGTCTGGTACGCCGAACGGCAGCTTACCCGTCGCCAGTTCGTAGAGCACCACACCGAGCGCAAAAATGTCGCTGCGCGGATCCGCGCGTGAACCGGTCAGTTGTTCGGGCGACACGTAGGGTGCAGAGCCAGAGGCGAAACGTTTTTCCTCGGCGAGAAAATCGGGAAAGTGAGCATGATGCGCGAATCCGAAATCGAGCAGTACTGCGGTTTCGTCTTCGCGAATGATAATGTTGTCGGGCTTCAAGTCGTGATGGATTGTGTTTTGCTGATGCAATGCGTGTACTGCATCAGCGACCGACGCGCCGAGTTTCAAAACTCGCGCTTCAGGCAGTGGTGCTGTGGTGGCAATCGCCGCAAGGCCGGTGCCCTGTAACCATTCCATAGTCAGGTATGGCACTCGCGCCAGATCGCCCGCGGCGACGAAGCGTGGCACATGGGCGCCTTTCAGGGCCGGAAGAATCATTGCCTCGGTCTCGAATCCGAGGATGCTTTCGGTCGGCTGATCATGCCCGACGCGCGGCACCTTCATCACCAGTGGAAACCCCGGATCGGGACCTTTGATGACCTCAACACTGAACAGATGGGCCGTGCCGCCAATGTGCAATCGATTGATTACGCGAAAGCCGTCTATTTCGCTGCCCGGTGCCAGCGACTCGAGAGAGCTCATGTCGAACTCAGATGCCACTTTCCACCCGATAGGCAATCGACTCCGGCAGACCGACTTCTCGAATACGCGCCGCAGCCGCATGGTGATCGTAAGGGACACGACAGAACGTGATTGATACCTGCTCAGTGTCAAAAATTGCGTAAGCAGCCTTTGGATTATGGTCGCGCGGCTGACCTACCGAGCCAACCAGCGCGACCCAGCGCCGGTGCGCAGGCACTGGCACCGCTACGCCAGGTGTAGGACGGAAGACGGTCATGCGCGGCCCGCGTGCGGCAAAATAAAGCCGCTGCTCATGTACGTGGCCGCAAAAGGTATGTGGCAATTCGCTGGCTCCGGCACAACGCTCTGCCGCCGTGGGGCTATCGACATACGAATATTTTTCTGGCGATGCGGCTGATGCGTGCACGAAACAACAAGTGTCCTCGCGCACAATCATTGGCAGATTTTGCAGGAAAGTTATCTGCGCCGGCGCCAGCACCCGCTTTGCATAGTTGATCGCACTCATCGCCATATCGTTCATGTAAATAGACGATCCGTAAATCGCCTCATCGTGATTGCCGCGTACCGCGATGGCACCTTCAGCCACGTACTGCGCGATCACGTCAATCACGCCTCCGGGGTCAGCGCCATAGCCGACTAAATCACCTAGGAATACGAATCGCGTCGCACCCTTTGTGCGCGCGTCATCGAGGCATGACTGCAGGGCCTGGACGTTGGCGTGTATGTCGCTAAGGAGGGCGATTTGCATGCTCGATGATAGCAGTGCGTGATGCGAAAGCGGAATACAGGGCGCAGTGGCAAGGGTATTTTCACTTGAAACGCCGCGCCGATGCTAGAGTTTCAATCTGTCTGCAAGCTGCAGTATTACGAAGCCGATGCCACCGCGTATGATATCCGGCGAATCCCAATCCTAAGGCAAGATAAATAATCGTGAAACCCAGCATTAAAGGTCAGCGCCTCATTGCCGCATTCCTGTTTGGCTGTCTGGTGTTTAATTATCCGATCCTCGCCCTGTTTAATCAGGACGGGACGGTTTACGGTATTCCTGCATTGTTCGTTTACATCTTTGGAATCTGGCTGCTGCTCATCGTTGTGATGATGATCATCATTGAGATGCCCGACTGAGCGCATAACGCACCGCCATGCTCCAAACTACCGTCATCGTTT
>JANYFH010000015.1 GCA_025362705.1 Betaproteobacteria bacterium | reverse complement strand
GACAATCGAACTGGGGTGAGACGTGGTACCGTGAATCTTACAAATCAACACCTTGTTGCCACAATCCTTGGTCACGTCAAACGCGTCATATTCCTCATTGGACACCAACTTGATGAATTCCACACCAGCTTCTTGCGCGGTAACCGTTGCCACGCCCAATGCGCTCAACTCATCTGCAAGGACACCCGATAGTCCGCGCGGACACGGTGCGAAATAATGTTCCATCAGAATGGTTTCACAACAACAAGAATGACGATGCCGATTAGCGCAGGAAGCGCTGGAATTTCATTTAGCCATCGGTAGAAAACATGGCCGTGTTTGTTCATGTCATATTTGAAATCTTTGACGAGTTTGCCAAGGTAAAAATGGTGCGCGATCAGCACAAGCACCAACGCCAGTTTGGCCTGCAGCCAGCCGCCGCGAAAACCATATCCCAGCCATAGCCACGTTCCAAATCCAATGGTCAGAATCATGCATGGCGTCATGATGCCGACGTAAAGTTTTCTCTCCATGATTTTGAAACGCTCGATGGAAATTTTATCTTCGGCCAGTGTGTGATAAACGAATAAGCGCGGCAAATAAAACAGGCCGGCAAACCAGGCAACCATGAAGATGATGTGAAACGATTTAATCCAAAGCATGACTAGTCCAAATATTTTTTCATCGCAGCGTCCCAGGTGCCCTGGGTTTGCATGACAAGATCGCAAAATTCACGCACTGCGCCAAAGCCGCCTTGCGCAGTCGTTACATAATGCACGCGCTGCTTCACATACACGGGCGCAGACGGAACGCAAGCGGCGAACCCGCAACGCACAAGAAAGGGCAGATCGATCACGTCATCGCCTAAACCTGCACTCTGTGCCGGCGTGAGTGAAAGACTCTTCAGTAGTTTTTCGAACATGCTGAGTTTGTTTTCCACGCCCATGAAGAGTTGCGCTATATGCAGGTCTTTCGCGCGCCGTTCCAATGCTTTCGATTCACGGCCAGAAATGATTGCCAATTCCACACCGGATTCCCGCAACATCTTCAGCCCGTGTCCATCGAGTGTGTTGAACACCTTTGACTCTTCGCCGTTAGATCCGTAATGAAGGGAGCCGTCGGTCAGCACACCATCAACATCGAAAATAGCGAGCTTGATGTTGCGAACACGTTCGATCAATTCTGCGTTCAGGGCCACTACAGAACCCCGGCGCGCATAAGAGCCAGAACGTGCACAGCACCGACCAGCTTGTTCTGCTCGTCAACCACCAGCAAACCGCTAGAGCCAATCTTGTAACGCTGAATCAATTCAGCCGCTTCGACCGCCAGGCGCTGTGCACCAATGGTCTTTGGCGCGCGCGTCATGATGTCAGCTATTCGGGTTGATTTGAAACTGTCCTGTGTCTCCAGCGCACGTCGCAAATCGCCATCGCTGAACACGCCTGCCAGTACGCCATCAGCATCGACTACTGCCGTCATCCCCAAGCCCTTTTTTGACATTTCCATGATGGCAGCGGGCAGCATTGCGTCTATTGCCACCGATGGCACGCGGTCCCCCGTTACCATCACATCGCTCACGTGCATGAGCAGACGCCGCCCCAGCGAGCCGCCGGGATGGTGCATCGCGTAATCTTCTTCGCCAAAACCGCGCGCATCGAGCAGTGTCACTGCAAGCGCGTCGCCCAGCGCGAGCGTGGCCGTAGTGCTCGCGGTCGGTGCGAGATTGAGCGGGCACGCTTCCTTTTCCACCGCGGCGTCGAGATGCACGGCCGCTGCGGTAGCGAGCGTGGAATTGGGCCGCCCGGTGATGGCGATGATCGGCGTACCGCGACGCTTTAATTGCGGCAGGATTTTCAGAATTTCATCGGTCTCGCCGGAATTGGAAATGGCGATCACCACGTCATCCTTTGTAATCATACCCAAGTCGCCGTGGCTGGCTTCACCGGGATGCATGAAAAACGCCGGGGTGCCGGTTGATGCGAGTGTGGACGCGATCTTGCCGCCGATGTGGCCACTCTTGCCCATGCCAGTGACAACCACCCGGCCTTTTTTTTCAGCCGCATCGAATAAAAGTTTATGTGCCGCGATGAATGCGTCACCGAGCTTCAACGACAGCGAACGTACTGCG
>JANYFH010000393.1 GCA_025362705.1 Betaproteobacteria bacterium | reverse complement strand
AGGAACAAAGGAATCGCCAATAGAACAAATACCAGCCATACGCCAACGCCAATGCCGCGTTTGTGCAGTACGGTTGTCAGCGTTCGCTTGTAGATGTCGGTGACACGCAACAGCACCGATTCAATTGCGTTATAAACCTTGCCGTGTTTCACATCGTGTTTAAGGATGAGTGAGCAAAGCATCGGCGAGAGCGTCAGTGCGACAAACCCGGACACCACCACCGCCCCCGCAAGGGCCAACGCAAATTCGATGAACAGCCGACCGGTGCGTCCGGTTGCAAAGGCCAGCGGCGCGTAAACCGCGGCCAGCGTGAGTGTCATTGCGACTACGGCAAAAGCGATTTCGCGTGCGCCTTTGATCGCAGCTTCCTTTCGCTTCATTCCCGATTCCATATTGCGATAGATGTTTTCCAGCACCACGATGGCGTCGTCAACCACCAAGCCGATTGCCAGCACCATCGCCAGCAGTGTCAGCGTGTTGATACTGAAATTAAATGCGTACATCAACGCGAACGCACCGATCAATGACACCGGAATCGTGATCAGCGGAATGATGGTCGCGCGCAGGTTGCGCAGGAACAGAAAAATAACCAGCGCGACGAGCACGATGGCCTCCCAGATGGTCCCGAATACCGCCTTGATCGCCTGCTCGATAAACAGCGAGCTATCGTAGATCACCTCAAGCTTCATGCCGGGCGGCAAAGTCTTCTGGATTTCGTCTGACTCTGAACGTACCGCAACCGATAGTTCGAGCGGATTGGCAGTTGCCTGCTTGATGATCGCCAGCGTCGCGGCGTTGCGGCCGTTATAGCGGGCGAGAACGCGCTCGTCGATCGGCGCTATCTCAGCGCGCGCCACATCGCGAAGCCGCACCGGATAGCCGCCGGCGTCCTTGATGACGATATTGTTGAATTGTTCCGGTGTCTGCAGATCCGTTTGCGCCAGCACAGAAAATTCCCGCGAGCGGCTTTCAATTCGACCTGCCGGCACTTCTACATTCTGGCGGCGCAATGCGTCTTCCACATCGACGGGTGCCAGTTTGTAAGCAGCCAATTTGTTTCGATCCAGCCAGATGCGCATTGATATCTTGCGTTCGCCAAAGATGCGCACGTCAGCCGCGCCGGGAAGCGTGGAAAAGCGTGGTTTGATGTAACGATTGGCGTAGTCGGACACTTCGAGCGGCGTGTGCTTATCGCTGTTGAAGCTGACGAACATGATTGGATCAGCGTCTGCTTCGACTTTGGAGATGATCGAATCATCGGCCGCCTCGGGCAATCGACCGCGCACACGTGCCACTTTATCGCGCACGTCCGCCGCCGCAGAGTCCGGATCACGCGTGAGTTTGAATTTGATGTTGATCTGGCTGCGCTCGGAGCGGGTCTGCGACGTCATCACGTCGACCCCCTCAATGCCGGAGAGAGAATCCTCGAGTGGTTTGGTGATGGTCGATTCGACCACCTCTGCCGAGGCACCTTTGTATACGGTCTCGATGCTGACCACCGGCTCATCGATTTTCGGGTATTCGCGTACCGACAGGCGGCTATACGAAATCAAGCCGATCAATAGCACTGCCAGGCTCAGCACGGTCGCAAATACGGGTCGTTTGATGCATAGCTCTGGCAGGGTCACGATTTGTCTCCTGCTTTGGCGCCGGTCCCTGCCCCTCCCGGCGGCGAAGGTTGGGGGTTATCCGACGCCGACTTCGACTGGTCCTTGTCAGCGCTTTTCTCTTCCGCAATTTTTACTGGCACACCGTCGCGCAGTTTCAGTTGACCCGCCGTCACCACCACATCACCCGCCGTCAATCCCAGCAGAACTTCCACCTGTCCCTCGCGCCGCTGACCAATCTCGACCTTGGAGCGTTGCGCACGTCCGTCAACAACTTTGAACAAATATTGTTCGTCACCAACCGGGATGAGCGATTGCTCAGGAACGGCCACCGAGTCGCGTTCGTCACTGAACAACAGGCGCACGCGCGCGAACATGCCGGGCCGCAGGCGCGCCTCGGTATTCTTGACCATGGCGCGAATGACGATCGAGCGGCCATTGGTATCAACCAATGGATTGATCGCGAAAACCTTACCCTGAAAAGTCTGGTTCGGGAACGCATCCAGTGTAATTTGCAGCGCCTGACCAACCGCGACCTGCTTCAGGTAGATTTCGGGAATTCTGAAATCCACTTTCAGCGGATCGATGCCCTCGAGATTGACGATGTCCTGACCGTCTTTCACGTAATCACCGATGCTAACCAGGCGCAAGCCGACGACGCCGGAAAAAGGTGCCTTGATTTCGAGTTTCGTCAAGCGCGCCTGCGACAAATCGTAAGTTGCCTGTGCGACTTTGAAATTGCTTTCGGATTCGTCGCGCGCCTGTGCGGAAATGAAACCTTTGGTGAACAAGTCGCGCGATCGTTCAAGTCGACTTTTGCTCAGGCCTAAATTTGCTTCGGCCTGTTCCAGTTCGGCGCGTTGTACCGAGGTGTCGAAACGAATCAACATTGCGCCGCTAGCCACGCTCTGGCCTTCACGAAATCCGAATTCGCTGATCCTGCCCGCCACTTCCGGTCGAATCGTTACCGACTCATCCGAGCGCAGCGAACCGACGGCGGTGAGTCCCTGCGCCATCCGTACGGATTTCACGGTGGTGGCCTCGATGGCTATTACAGCGCTGGTCGCAGCCGCCTTGGCGCTTGTTTGCGTCCCGCCTGTAGTCGCGTTACCCGGTGGACTCGCGCTGGATTGGCTTTTTCCAATCAAGTAACCGCCGCCGCCGATGAGCAATAAGCCGACGAGCGCGCCGGGAATAACGAGATTTTTTTTCATTTCTGACAAGAGCTTGAGAGAAGGGGCGGCTTTCTTGGTACTGACCGCATCGTCAATTATCCTCCGAATCACGTCGCTTGCCCATGCAAGACACACAGATGTCAGTAGAAGCAACGATCATGTTTCCCGCAACAACTGCGACCTGATCAAAGCTCACATTACGCAGGAATATCCGGGGTCAATTGCGCCTCAAGGAAGGAAATCTGGTCCTTTAACAACAATTTGCGTTTTTTCAGGCGCTTCAACTGCAATTCATCGTGGAGCGGGACGGAGATGATGGCATCGATTGCCAATCCAAGATCGCCGTGTTCCTGCTTTAGTTCAACGATGCGCCGCTCGATTGCATCCGAATCCACGGTGGTCGTGCTCATATCGCGTCTCCCCCTACATCAATATACCGCGCAGAAGCGTTCTTTGCACGCGGGCTATCGATGTGTCTTACATTTGCTTTTTTGACCTCAAAGGTGTGAAATGCATGCTCAGAACAGGGTCGCGTAGCCGAAACGCACAGCGCCCCGACTTTTACTTGGCGCGGTGGGATCAATGCAATCGAGACGCAACGATTTTGATGTGACGAATCGCATCCAGACAACGGATGCGAGCGCAGTACGGAGGGAAATTGCGCGACTGTTCCGCCTTCTCTATCCGGGTGCGGCGCATGTGGCGATGGATCGTGCTTTCGATGATATTGCCAAGCTTTATGCTGGCGACTATCCCGGCTATTGCGCGTGCGATACCGGTTACCACAATCTGCAACACGTGATGGATGTCACGCTCGCGATGGCGCGCCTGATGGATGGATACGAACGATCCCGCAACGGCACGCCCGCGTTCGGCGTCCGGTTTTTTCAGCTCGGTGTCATCACAGCGCTTTTTCACGATATTGGCTATTTGCGCCAAACAACGGATACGTCGGCTAAAAACGGCGCCGAGTACACCTTGAGTCACGTATCCCGCGGCGCGGAGTTTTTGCGTCGCTATGTCCCGGAAATAGGCTTGGGCGATTGTGTAGAAGCAGCAGCGGAACTGATTCACTTCACCGGGTTCGAAAAACGCGTTGCCGAAATCCTGGTGCAAGACCCGGTGCTGCGCATGCTTGGCAGCTTGCTGGGTTCTGCTGACATTATCGCCCAGATGTCTGACCGCTGCTATCTGGAAAAATGTCGTGATCGCCTTTACACCGAGTTTGTTGCAGGCGGTATTGCGATCAAAAAATCAGCTGACGGCGAACAAGTGGTGTTCGAGTCAGGTGACGATCTGGTCAATAAGACGCCGGCATTTTTCGAGAGCGCAGTGAATCGTCTCGAATATGACTTGGGCGGCGCTTACAACTATGCCGCGACTCATTTTGGTGGCTTCAATCTGTACATGCACGCCGCAACCAAGAACGTGCATTTCGCGAAAGAAATCGGCATAAACGGTAGCCATTTGCTGCGGCGCGCGCCGCCTTCGCTACAGCCGCTCAATTCGGGTTAGCACGTGCTCACAGGCTGCTGTTCAGTGCCGTCGAATCCCAACAGGGTAATGCTGCTCGCTGCGTGTGGCTTTGCACTAATAGGATCGCGGCAGACCCAGCACATGCTCGGCAACGTACGACAAGATGAGATTGGTTGAAATCGGCGCGACTTGATACAAGCGTGTCTCGCGAAACTTGCGTTCGACATCGTATTCGCACGCAAACCCGAAACCACCATGCGTTTGCAGGCAGGCGTTGGCCGCCGCCCACGACGCTTTTGCAGAAAGGTGCTTGGCCATATTGGCTTCTGCACCGCATGGCTTGTGTGCGTCAAATAGTTCGCAGGCTTTATAGCGCATCAGGCTCGCGGCTTCGATCTCCATATAGCTTTCAGCAATCGGGAACTGAATGCCCTGATTCTTGCCTATGGCGCGGCCAAATACAACGCGATCCTTCGCGTAGGCATTTGCCTTGTCGACAAACCAATAACCATCGCCGATACATTCAGCGGCAATCAGCGCACGTTCCGCGTTGAGCCCATCGAGAATGTATTTGAATCCGGAGCCCTCCTCGCCGATAAGATTTTCGGCGGGGATTTCAAGGTTGTCGAAAAAGAGTTCATTGGTTTCGTGATTCACCATGTTGCGAATTGGCTTGACGGTGAGGCCTTTGCCGATCGCTTCCCGCAAGTCAACGATGAATATCGACATTCCCGCAGATTTCCTGGTTACGTCTGCGAGCGGTGTGGTGCGCGCCAGCAAGATCATCAGGTCCGAGTGTTGGACACGTGAAATCCAGACTTTTTGACCGTTGACCACATAGCGGTCACCTTTTTTCACCGCAACGGTCTTGAGCTGCGTGGTGTCTGAGCCAGTTGAAGGCTCAGTGACGGCCATTGATTGCAAGCGCAATTCGCCTGATGCGATCTTGGGCAAATATTGTTGCTTCTGGGACTTGGATCCATGGCGCAGCAGCGTGCCCATGTTGTACATCTGGCCGTGGCAGGCACCCGAGTTACCGCCGGAACGGTTGATCTCTTCCATGATGACGGACGCCTCCGTCAGGCTCAGGCCGGAGCCCCCGTACTCTTCAGGGATGAGCGCGGAGAGCCAACCCGCCTGGGTCAGGGCATTGACAAATTCATCCGGGAAACCCCGGGCTTCATCGATGCGTTGCCAGTATGCAGAATTGAATTCTTTGCATACGGCGCGTACGCCGTCGCGAATTTCGTGGTGTGACTGTAGTTTGTCCATTCGCGAATGGTAGTGATTTTCGTGAAATTGGCAATCTTTTTACGATACATGCCCGCACGGTGAATTGCGTTCACACCCAAAGCCTTAAACCTTTTCGATAATCACCGCGATACCCTGGCCCACACCGATGCACATGGTGCAAAGCGCGTAGCGGCCATTGCGACGATGCAATTCATACATGGCGGTCGTGATCAGTCGCGCACCGGATGCGCCCAGCGGATGCCCCAGCGCAATCGCACCACCGTTCGGATTGACGTGTGGCGCATTGTCGGCCAAGCCCAGATCACGCATCACGGCCAGCCCTTGCGCGGCGAATGCCTCGTTCAATTCGATGACGTCCATTTGCGCAAGCGTCAAGCCAGCCAGCGCCAGCACCTTGCGTGTGGCCGGCGCGGGCCCCATGCCCATGATGCGCGGCGCGAGGCCCGCGGTTGCCATTGCGACGATGCGTGCCTTCGGTGTCAGCCCGAATCGTTTGGCGCTGTCTGCATTGGCGATGAGGAGGGCGCAAGAGCCGTCATTTACACCGGAAGCGTTGCCGGCAGTTACTGTGCCGCTTTCCTTGATGATAGGTTTTAACTTAGCGAGCAATTCCAGCGAGGTCTCGCGCGGATGCTCGTCCTTTTTTACGACGACCGGATCGCCCTTTTTTTGTGCGAGTGTAACAGGCGCAATTTCATCATCAAAGTGGCCCGCCACCTGTGCGGCCACCGCACGCTGCTGGCTGCGCAGTGCGAAAGCATCCTGATCAGCACGTGAAATCTCGTATTCATCGGCGACGTTTTCAGCAGTCTCCGGCATCTGGTCGACGCCATACATCGCTTTCATTTTAGGATTGATGAAGCGCCAGCCGATGGTGGTATCGAAGATTGCATTGCTGCGCGAGAAAGCCGCGTCGGCCTTGGGCATCACGAACGGCGCACGGCTCATGCTCTCCACACCGCCCGCGATCATCAGCGCCGTTTCGCCAGACTTGATCGCGCGCGCCGCCGAGCCGACCGCATCCATGCCCGAACCGCACAATCGATTCAACGTGCTCGCAGGAATTTCTTTTGGCAGCCCCGCCAGCAGCAACGCCATGCGCGCAACGTTACGGTTGTCCTCGCCCGCCTGATTCGCGCAGCCCATGATGACGTCATCGA
>JANYFH010000370.1 GCA_025362705.1 Betaproteobacteria bacterium | reverse complement strand
CGTAAATTTTGGCAGTGTTGATGGAATGCGGAAGGAATTCGATGCGGCATACAAAAAACGTTTCAGCTTTCTCATGCCCGGTCGTGCGCTTATCGCAGAAGCCGTGAGTTGTGAGGCGATTGGCAGCACCGACGCGCCGGTCACACATTCATTTGGTGATGCCGCCGCTGCGCCGGGTTCGTCAATTGCACATTGCGCTGTTACCACCGGTGGGAAAACGCATGACGCGCCGATTTATCTGCGCGAACAATTGTGCCTCGGTCAGCGTATCGACGGCCCGGCAATCGTTGCCGAAAAAAATGGCACCACGATTGTCGAACCTGATTGGCAGGCAGAAGTCAGCGCGCTGAATCACCTCGTGCTTACGCGCGTACGTGCACGCGAGACACGCTATGCACTCGGCACCAGGGCCGATCCGGTCATGCTGGAAGTATTCAACAATCTATTTATGTCGATTGCGGAGCAAATGGGTTTGCGGCTGGCAAACACTGCATATTCCGTGAACATCAAAGAGCGGCTGGATTTCAGTTGTGCGTTGTTTGATGCTGATGGAAACCTGATTGCCAACGCGCCGCACATGCCTGTGCATCTCGGTTCGATGGGCGAGAGCATCAAGACGGTGGTGCGCAAAAATGCGGGGCGGATGAAGCACGGCGACGTGTATGTGCTGAATGACCCATATAACGGCGGCACACATTTGCCGGATGTGACGGTCGTCACGCCGGTGTTTTCCGCGAATGAGAAGGTGATTCTTTTTTATGTTGGCTCCCGCGGCCACCACGCTGATATCGGCGGCATCACCCCGGGCTCCATGCCGCCGTTTTCGAAAACCGTCGAGGACGAGGGTGTGCTGCTCGACAACGTCAAGCTTGTAGAAAATGGCGTTATGCGGGAAGTGGAAATGCGTGCGCGACTGACTGGCGCAAAATATCCGGCGAGGAATCCTGATCAAAACATCGCAGATCTGCGCGCCCAGATTGCAGCCAATGAAAAAGGTGTGCAGGAGCTGGGCAAGATGGTGGCGCATTTCGGGCTCGATGTTGTCAAGGCATACATGCAGCACGTGCAGGATAATGCGGAAGAAAGTGTGCGTCGCATCATCGGCACATTGAAGAATGGCAGCTTTGCGTATGAAATGGACAATGGCGCGGTAATCAAAGTCAGCATCAACGTCGGGTTTGATAAACGGTGCGCAACGATCGATTTCACCGGCACATCAGCGCAACTGGAGTCCAATTTCAACGCGCCTTCCGCCGTCGTTACCGCTGCCGTGTTGTATGTATTTCGCACTCTGGTCGACAGCGATATTCCACTCAACGCCGGATGCTTGAAGCCACTCACCATCATCATTCCGGAAGGATCGATGCTGAATCCGCGCCCGCCGGCCGCGACAGTCGCCGGGAACGTCGAAACCTCGCAGTGCATCACCGATGCAATCTACGGTGCGCTGGCAGTGATGGCGGCGAGTTCAGGCACGATGAATAACGTCACGTTCGGTAATGAGGCGTATCAATATTACGAAACCGTTTCCGGTGGTACCGGCGCGGGAGTACTTGGAACGCGCCCTGACGGATCGCTGGTCGGCTTCAACGGCTGCGATACCGTGCAAGCCCACATGACCAATTCGCGCATGACCGATCCGGAAATTCTCGAATGGCGTTATCCGGTGCGCTTGGTTGAACATTCGATTCGTCAAGGCAGTGGTGGCGCGGGTAAGTGGCACGGCGGCAATGGTGCGACGCGCAAAATTTGTTTTCTCGAACCGATGACAGCAGCCATTCTTGCCGGGCATCGGCGCGTGCCTAACTTCGGCATGGCCGGCGGTGGCGTTGGGGGCTTGGGAAAAACCTGGATCGAGCGGGTCGATGGCAGTCGCACTGAATTGGCTTACTCGGATGAAACACAAATGAACGTCGGTGACATATTCGTTCTCGAAACACCGGGTGGTGGCGGGTACGGGTTGCCTTCGTAAGTGCTGTCACGAAAATTCCACAGTCACGAATAATCAGTAGGTTAAGAAATACTTCTCGAATTTACAAAAATCATTTTGTCAGAACATGAATTGCCTATAAAATGGGCGCCCGTTGTTTGAGCAATCCACGCTCCTCAAAGTCAGACATTCCCAGTGCAAATCGGCAATATCAAACTCACCAATAATCTGATCGTCGCCCCCATGGCGGGCGTGACGGATCGGCCGTTTCGCCAGCTCTGCAAGCGGCTGGGTGCCGGCATGGCGGTGAGCGAGATGGTGGCGTCCGATAGCCGTTTGTGGGCGACCGAGAAATCAATTCGGCGCGGCGACCACACGGGCGAAGTTGATCCCATCGTGGTGCAGATCGCCGGCGCGGCACCCGCGATGATGGCGGATGCCGCGCGTTACAACGTTGACAAAGGCGCACATATTATCGACATCAACATGGGCTGCCCGGCCAAGAAAGTTTGCAGAGTCGATGCCGGTTCCGCGCTGATGAAAGATGAAACGCTGGTGGCGCGAATTCTGGAAGCGGTCGTAAACGCAGTTGATGTGCCAGTCACCTTGAAGATACGTACTGGCTGGGATCGGCAACACAAAAATGCGCTCGCTATCGCGCGCATCGCCGAGCAATGCGGCATACAAGCGCTTGCGGTGCATGGCAGAACCCGCAGCGATCTCTACGACGGTGCAGCGGAGTACGACACTATTCGCGCCGTAAAGCAAAGCGTAAATATTCCAGTGACTGCAAATGGCGACATTGATTCACCTTCGAGCGCCAAATTTGTTTTCGCATATACCGGCTGCGATGCTGTGATGATTGGCCGTGCTGCGCAGGGGCGCCCGTGGATATTTCGCGAGATTGCCCATTACCTTGAAACAGGTAAACATTTGGCCGCACCATCGCTTGTCGAGATACATGCGATCGCGTCCGGGCATCTGCAGGAGTTGCATGATTTTTACGGCGACTACAAAGGTGTGCGCATTGCGAGAAAACATATTGGCTGGTATCTCGCCGACTTGCCCGGCGGCATGGAATTCAAGTTTGCAATGAATATGATTGAAGATGCAGCGGCGCAGGTTGCTGCGCTGGATTGTTTTTTTGCGCGACTGATCGACGGAGAAGTGGCCACACATAAAAAAGTGGCATAGCAGCCTGTCGAACTTAAAGGGAATCGGCTACAAAATGATCTGGCCGGTGCATATTTCCCCGCTTTCCATCGCCAATGGAACAACCATTGGCTTGAAATGCGTGAAAATCTGCCCTCACCCAGCTCATTTTTCGCTGCGATTCTTTAAGTCCGACAGACTGCAAGGGAGTGATTCAAAATAGAACGACAACAATAAAATAAGAATGAGGAATGAATAAGATGAATATGCAGCGAGACACCAGGGATAGTGAGCTTTCCGCGTGCGTGCGCAAAATGATGACGCAGTATTTCAAGGATCTCGACGGCGAAGGTGCCACCGACATCTACGACATGGTGGTGGCGAATGTCGAAAAGCCGCTGCTCGAAGTGGTGCTGCATCATGCCGAAGGCAACCAGACCCAGGCAGCCGAGTTGCTTGGTCTGAATCGCAATACTCTGCGAAAAAAGCTCACACAGCACGGCATTGAATAATGCCAGGCACCCGAATCCCCATTCAGCGCGCCCTGATCAGCGTTTCCGACAAAACCGGCATTGTCGAATTTGCCAGATTCCTCGCTGACCGTCACGTAAAAATCCTCTCCACCGGCGGCACCGCCAAACTGCTCACCGAAAACGGCATCAAGGTAGTAGAAGTAGGTGACTACACGGGATTTCCGGAAATGATGGATGGCCGCGTGAAAACGCTGCATCCGCGCGTGCACGGCGGCATCCTCGCGCGCCGTGATCTTGCGCATCACACCGATGCGATGAAAAAGCACGACATCCCCGCCATCGACATGGTGGTGGTGAATCTCTATCCATTCGCCGCGACCATTGCCAAGCCCGCTGTCACGCTCGACGATGCGATTGAGAACATCGACATTGGTGGCCCCGCGATGGTGCGCGCCTCGGCCAAGAATTATCCATTTGTGGCCATTGTTACCGACGCCGGTGAGTACAAAGCGCTGATGGAAGAAATGAAAACACACAATGGCGCGCTCGGACACGACACGCGATTCGCTTTGGC
>JANYFH010000362.1 GCA_025362705.1 Betaproteobacteria bacterium | reverse complement strand
CTGCCGCAGAACTGGCGCTTGATCGTGCGCTGCCGTCGCTGATGGATGGATCGGCCATACTGCGCCCGCAGGACCTGTCCAAAGGCAGCTACTACGGCGGTCGCAAACCGGATGACGGCATCATCAACTGGAACGATAGCGCCCTCCATATTCACAATCTGGTCCGCGCCGTGGCGCCACCCTATCCGGGTGCGACCACCACGGTCAACCGCGAACCCATCACCATCACCCGTACCACGCTGGCGCCAGCGCATTTCACACACAGCAAGCCGGGATTTCTGAACGTCAGTTCGGCGCGCTGTATTGCACTTTGCGGCGACGGTCGCATGTTGCGCGTGCTGGAAGTCCAATTCAATGGGAAAATACACGATGAGGCCGCGCTTTGCGGCATTTTGGGCGTAGGCGTATATCCCTTGGGAATCTATTGATGAGCGAAGCAGCACCCGGTGTTTTCTATCTCAGCAAACACCGCCTCGAAGCCCTGACCGACGGCATTTTTGCCGTCGCGATGACGCTGCTCGTGATCGACCTGAAAATCCCCGAGACCGCGCAAATTGCGACGCAGGAGCAGTTGATCTCAGCAGTGTTGCATTTAATTCCGAAATTCATTGCCTGGCTGATCAGTTTTTTTGTACTGGCAATTTTCTGGGCGGGCCATCACCGACTCTTCCACTATGTGCGCGTGATCGATACCAAGCTTACCTGGCTGACAATTGGCTATCTTGGCTGCGCCAGCCTGATACCGTTTTCGTCGGCGTTGTCCGGTGAACATAGCGGTGCACTGTTTTCGCAGATTTTCTATTCGATCAACATGGCGCTGCTCGGAATAATGTCGCTGCTAAAGAGCCGCCACGTCCACCTGCATCCGGAATTGTGCAGCACGCCGATGCCGGTAAGTGTGTTCAAGGGTTCGCAGGTACGAATCGCTGGCCTTATTGCGATCGCCATCGTTGCGGTGCTCATCACTTGGGCACTCCCCGACAAGGGATCCATCGGCAATGCCGCTTTCATGCTCATGATTGTCTTCGGCAAAATCAGCCGTCGCATCGAAGCGCGCCACGCGCACGAAAAATCCGAAACCAATTTTCTGAATACTTAAAACACACCTGATCCAATGAAAAAAATCCTCATCCTCGGCGTCAATGGCTTTATCGGCCACCACCTCTCCAAACGCATCCTCGACACTACCGATTGGCATGTTTACGGCATGGACATGAGTTCCGACCGTGTGAAACCATTCATGAGTGATCCGCGATTCCACTTTTTTGAAGGTGACATCACGATCAACAAGGAGTGGATCGAATATCACATCAAGAAATGCGATGTGGTGTTACCGCTGGTGGCGATTGCGACACCATCGACCTACGTGAAAGATCCGCTGCGTGTGTTCGAGCTCGACTTCGAAGCCAATCTGCCGTTTGTGCGCGCCTGCGTGAAATACAAAAAACGCATCATCTTTCCGTCAACCTCAGAAGTCTACGGAATGTGCGCGGATGAACAATTCGATCCGCATTCGTCCAACCTGGTGCTGGGTCCGATCGAGATGCAGCGATGGATTTATTCCTGCTCGAAGCAGTTGATGGATCGCGTCATTTACGCATATGGTTCGCGCGACGAACTCGATTTCACCTTGTTCCGCCCTTTCAACTGGATCGGTGCGGGGCTCGACAGTATTCATACCGCAAAGGAAGGTTCGAGCCGCGTCATCACGCAATTCTTCGGTCACATCGTTCGTGGCGAGCCGATCAAGCTGGTGGATGGCGGTGCGCAGAAACGTGCGTTTACCTATGTCAGCGACGGCATCTCGGCACTGACAAAAATTATTGCCAACGAAAACAACGTTGCCAGCGGACAGATTTATAACATCGGCAACCCGCGCAACAACTACTCGGTCCGCGAACTCGCTACCATGATGCTGGAGCTGGCCAAGAACTATCCGGAATACAAAGACACCGCCGCCAAAGTGAAATTGATCGAGACGACTTCCAGCGATTACTACGGCAAGGGTTATCAGGATGTGCAAAACCGTGTGCCAAAAATCGACAACACGATGAAAGACTTGAATTGGGCCCCGGAGGTCAACATGGCCGATGCGCTCAAGGGAATATTTGACCACTACCGCAAAGAGCTTGAAGAAGCGAAGCATCTCGTCGATTAGACTTTTCCCGGACAAATCATGTTTGGTATCCACGATCTACCCTTGTTCATCTTCGCCGGCCTGCTACTAAACATCACGCCTGGCCCCGACATGCTCTACATCGCAGGCCGTACTGCGTCGCAGGGATTTCGCAGTGGTCTTGCGGCGGTGATGGGCATTAACGCAGGCTGTCTAGTACACACGCTTGCCGGGGCAATCGGCTTTTCGGCAATTCTCATGGCGTCAGCCGAGGCGTTTCTCGTCGTTAAACTCGTCGGCGCCGCGTATCTTGTCTATGT
>JANYFH010000326.1 GCA_025362705.1 Betaproteobacteria bacterium | reverse complement strand
CTATACGGCATCCTCACCAGTTTCGCCGGTACGAATCCTGACGACCTGACTCACATCCGTGACGAATATTTTGCCGTCGCCGATTTTACCGGTGCGCGCCGCTTTGATGATCGCGTCGATCGCTTTATCGACCATCGCGTCAGCCAGAATCACTTCGACTTTGACTTTGGGCAGGAAATCGACTGTGTACTCGGCACCGCGGTAGAGCTCGGTATGACCTTTCTGGCGACCGAAGCCTTTGACCTCGGTGACGGTAAGACCGGTACATCCCAGGTCCGAGAGCGTCTCCCGCACTTCATCGAGTTTGAATGGTTTGATAACCGCTTCGATTTTTTTCATTTCCTGTTCTCCGTGGTAACGCTTGCAGGCCGTGCTATTTTGCAACGTACTTCGATGTTATCGGATAGCGCCAGTCTTTGCCAAATCCGCGGCGGGTAATTTTCGCGCCTACCGGGCTTTGGCGGCGCTTGTATTCATTTATTCGCAACAAACGCGTCACGCGGGTGACATCGGCATCCAGAAATCCCATGCCGACAATTTCCGAGGGCGAGCGATCCTGTTCCATGAATAATTCGACAATCTGGTCGAGCGTATCGTAAGGCGGCAATGAATCCTGATCTTTCTGGTCCGGGCGCAATTCTGCACTGGGGGGACGCGTGATAACGCGTTCGGGAATTACCCGCGAAACACCATTTCGATATGTGCAAAGTTTGTATACGAGCGTTTTCGAGACATCTTTCAGAATCGCGAATCCACCCGCCATATCGCCATACAGCGTCGAATAGCCAACCGCCATTTCGCTCTTATTACCGGTTGTCACCACCATCGCGCCAAATTTATTCGAGAGTGCCATCAGCAGCGTGCCGCGTACGCGCGCCTGAATATTTTCTTCCGTCGTATCGGGTTTGGTTCCGGCAAATTCACCTGCGAGCGAAGTCTTGAAGGCTTCAAACATCGGCGTGACACCAATTTCAGAATAACGTATGCCCTGAATCTGCATCATCTCGCGCGAATCATCGAGCGATATCTGTGCCGTGAATTCAGACGGCATCATCACCGCGTGCACACGCTCGCGCCCAAGAGCATCGACTGCAATCGCCAGTGTCAGTGCCGAATCGACCCCACCCGACAGACCCAGCAACACGCCGGGAAAACCATTCTTGTTCACGTAATCGCGTAACGCAACCACCAGCGCGCGGTACACGCTCGCCTCAACCGATAGCGCGGGATAAACCTCACCTTTGATCAACCCGTTGTTGAATTCAACAATTCCCAGCGTCTCTTCAAATTCGCGTTCCTGATAGCCGACCGTGCCGTCGCCATTGATGCCAAACGATGCGCCGTCGAACAGCAATTCATCCTGTCCGCCGGTCCAATGCGCATACAAAACCGGCACACCGCTTTCCTGTACGCGGGCACGCACCACGTCGTAGCGCGTTTCGAGTTTCTTGAAATCGTATGGCGATGCGTTGGGGACAACGATCAATTGCGCACCGGCTGCTTTGGCTGCGGCCACCGGCTCGGCAAACCAGACATCCTCGCAAATGAGCACGGCAATTTTTACGCCTTCGTGCTCGAACACAAACGGCTCGTCGCCCGTTTCGAAATAGCGTTTTTCGTCAAACACCTGATAGTTCGGCAGACGTTGTTTGAAGTAGGTGCCGGTCACTCGACCGTCCTCTATCAACGAAGCGGCATTGTAGAGTTTGCCGTTCTTGACCTGCGGGTGGCCGACGATGACTTTAATGCCATGAACCTGTGGCGCAAGCTCCGCCAGTGCCGCCGCGCACGCCACGCGGAAATCGCGGCGGAATAACAAGTCTTCAGGCGGGTAACCGCATAACGCCAGCTCTGGCGTTACCAGCAAGCTCGCGCCAGCGATTTTGGCCTGCTCGGCGTACTGCAGAATCCGCTCTACATTGCCGGAGAGATCACCGAGCATGGGATTAAGTTGGGCGATGGCGATTTTCATGTTTTTGCTCCCTCTCCTTTGGGACAAGGGGACACTTGAAGCGAAGCAGAAGGTTGGGATGAGGGATAGTGTGCAGGTAACATTGCAGTTCAATTATAAGGTTCCGTTCAAACCCCACCAAACATGCGCGAAGTAGAACTGAAAATTCTCGATTCCCTCGCTACCATTCCATCAAAAGACTGGGATGCGTTGATCGACAACAATCCCACATTGCGCCACGCATTCCTGCAATCGATGATCGACGCCGCCTGCACTACTGCGAAGACTGGCTGGCTCCCGCAATTTCTCACGTTGTGGCGCGAAATTGAAGGTAAACCATCGCTGTGCGGCGCAGTGCCGCTGTATGTAAAAAGCCATTCCTACGGCGAGTACGTTTTCGACTGGGCATGGGCGGAAGCTTATCAGCGCCACGGGCTCGAATACTATCCAAAACTGTTATCTGCGATACCTTTCACTCCCTGCTCGGGCGGACGGTTACTGGCAAAAACTTCCGCGGACAAGAAACTCCTGGTTGATGGCCTCATCAGTCTCGCCGAGCAGAGCGATGTATCTTCATTGCATGTGCTGTTTCCGGTTGCCGATGACCATCAATTGCTGATTGAAGCAGGCATGATGCCGCGCACGTCGATCCAGTTTCACTGGCAGAACACGGACTACAAAAGTTTCGACGATTTTCTCGCAACCATGAGCCACGACAAACGCAAAAAGGTGAAGCAGGAGCGGCGCAAAGTCAATGAGGCGGGCATTACATTTAGACGCTTGGTTGGTGCCGACATCACCGACGCTGACTGGGATTTTTTTGCCGCATGTTACGACCAGACTTATCGCGCGCACTTTTCCACGCCCTATCTCAATCGAAAGTTTTTCGGCCTGATCGGCAAACGCATGCCGGAAAATGTATTGCTGATCATTGCTGAACGCGAAGGCAAGCCCATCGCCAGCGCATTGAATTTGTTCGACGAACACACACTCTATGGCCGCTATTGGGGCGGGCTGGCATTTCATTCAGGTCTGCATTTTGAAACATGCTACTACCAGGCGCTGGAATTTTGTATCGCACGTGGCATTCAGGTATTCGAAGGCGGCGCACAAGGCGAACACAAACTCGCGCGCGGTTTTCTGCCGGTGAAATGTCATTCGGCGCATTGGCTGAAGCACCCGCGATTTGCCAAAGCCGTGGAGGATTTTTTGCGCAGGGAGTCGGGCGGGATAGAGCGGCATGTGAATGAGTTGGAGGAAAGCAGCCCGTTCAAGACAACATAGGCAAACAGTAGCACTGGCGCGCTTTTACAGACATTTTCGTGCCAGCAGCCGCACCAATGCTAGTGATACACTGTGTCCGCCTCGTTTCGTGATCGAGTCGTCTTTTCGCCGATTTGCGAGCGCGCTGGCCAGTGGTAACTGGAGTATCAAGCCGTAAACAGTTCATGTCGTTCTGAAGGAGTTGTTTGACTGATGGACGAACAAAAAGAACTCAGCTATCGCCCGCGATGGGGCCTCCTTGCTGCGGTTCAGCTGGCACTGCTTCGCCGCCTGCAGATGTCGCTTGGGCTGCGTGTGTACGGAATTTACACGCGACCACTGGAATCCACGAAGCATCCGGATGCGGCGATGCCGGGCTTCTCCTATCGCCTGTTCGTGCATGGCGAAGCGGATGAGTTGATCGCGCGCGCCAGAAATCCAGAACTGGATCTGCCGCCACAATTCGTCCGCGATGCGTTTGAAAAGGGAGATGTCTGCGACGCGGTCCTTCATGACAACGAAATCGTCTCATATAGCTGGTCGGCGTTTACGCCTACGCATGACGTCGATGGTGTGTACATCGAATTTGGCGAAAAGTACCGGTACGGATACAAATTGCTCACGCTACCGGAATATCGCGGTCACCATCTGCCACGCATATTCAAGCCTTTCCGGGACCGATACTGCGTGGATATTCGCGGTCGCACGCATTCCATTGTTTTCGTCGCAGTCGGCAACCATTCTTCTACCACGACCCTTATTGCACAGGGCAATTGCCGTATCGGCTTCGCGGGCTACCTGAAACGCGGTTCGGTGTTCCGGGCATTCCGCACGCCTGGTGTACGCAGACTTGGGTTCAATTTTTTTGTGCCAGAAAACAAGGTGCGCTGAAACGTCTGCGACATCTGCGGAATGGCGATCTACATGTCATTGTGCCAGGAGCCAACTCTCGTCACGCAGCTGATGGCTTCAGCCCTTCATCATCCGTCTCACCTATCGCTTGCAGTTCGACCCATGGCTGTGCCGCCAGTTGCCAGAGCAGCACCGCCGCGATGGCCGGCAGGCCGTAATAGAAAGCATCCATCAACTGCACGAAATTGTCCTTGGCGATCAGGGGCGCAAACCATGCGGCGATGGTGTCCAGATAACTGCGAGTTAACGTCAGCAACATGAGCGGCGCGAATCGCGTACAAACGCGCGTGAGTTGTACCGCCGATTCCGTCAACACGACGCCGCCTGCGAGCAGAAACAACGTCGAACCGATGAACACCAGCGAGAACAGCGTGTTGGCGATCGGCAAACCTACACCCAGCCGGTCCTGCATGAAATGCAACGGCAGCCAGATCACGCACAGCGCGGCCAGGCTTCGCGCCAGAACTCTTGCGCGGCCAGCACCCCGTGCATCGGTGTAACCTGCCGGATCGCTGGGGCGCTTTCGGGTGAAAGGCAGAATAAGCAAAAAAACCAATCCGAAAAAAGCGTCAATCAGCATCGTGTTCGGATAGCCCCAAGCCTCGATGGCGATGCCCTGCCACGTGGCGCTGTACGAGATCGCGAGGTTGCACAAGGCCATGTAAGCCGTGAACTGCGTACCCGCAACGACCGGGTTAGTGACGTCCATGTAGATTGCGGTGCTGGTGCTGTACATCAGTCCCTGGAATACCGAATAGGTCAATACGGCGATCCAGAACGCC
>JANYFH010000294.1 GCA_025362705.1 Betaproteobacteria bacterium | reverse complement strand
CGTAAAAATCCTCTCCACCGGCGGCACCGCCAAACTGCTCACCGAAAACGGCATCAAGGTAGTGGAAGTAGGTGACTACACGGGCTTTCCGGAAATGATGGATGGCCGCGTGAAAACGCTGCATCCGCGCGTGCACGGCGGCATCCTCGCGCGCCGTGATCTGGCGCATCACACCGACGCGATGAAAAAGCACGACATCCCCGCCATCGACATGGTGGTGGTGAATCTCTATCCATTCGCCGCGACCATCGCCAAGCCCGATGTCACGCTCGAAGATGCGATTGAGAACATCGACATTGGTGGTCCCGCGATGGTGCGCGCCTCGGCCAAAAATTATCCATTCGTGGCCATTGTTACCGACGCGGGTGAGTACAAAGCGCTGATGGAAGAAATGAAAACACACAATGGCGCGCTCGGACACGACACGCGATTCGCATTGGCCAGGAAGGCCTTTGCGCATACCGCCGAGTACGACGGCATGATCAGCACCTATCTTTCATCGCTGGACGAAGACAACAATCGCCGCACGTTTCCTGACAAATTGCATCTCACCTTCACCAAGGCGCAGGAGATGCGTTATGGTGAAAACCCGCATCAGGATGCGGCCTTCTACGTGGAAAAACATCCGGCTGCGGGTACGCTTGCCCACTACACGCAATTGCAGGGCAAAGAGCTTTCCTACAACAACATTGCTGATGCCGACGCGGCGTGGCAGTGCTGTCGCGCCTTCGATGTGCCCACCTGCGTGATCGTCAAACACGCCAATCCTTGCGGCGTGGCGATTGCAGAAACGACATTGACGGCATACCTGCGTGCGCTCGAAACCGATCCCACGTCTGCGTTTGGCGGCATCATTGCCTTCAACCGTGAAGTCGATGGTGCCACGGCCGAAGCCGTATCCAGACAATTCGTCGAAGTCGTACTAGCGCCGTCGATCAGCGCCGCAGCACGCAAGGTATTCGCCGCCAAACAGAACGTGCGCCTGCTGGAAATTCCGTTCAGCCCGTCCGTCAAAGATATCGACATGAAGCGCGTAGGCGGCGGATTGCTGGTGCAGAGCTCGGATGATTTCGATGTGGCCCAGTTGAAAGTCGTCACCAGGCGAAAGCCCACTGCGGAGGAAATGAACGACTTGCTCTTCGCCTTCCGCGTCGCCAAGTTCGTGAAATCCAACGCGATCGTATTCTGCCGTTATGGCATGACGCTGGGCGTTGGGGCAGGGCAGATGAGCCGGGTGGATTCAACAAAAATTGCCGCGATCAAGGCGTTAAATGCGGGGCTATCGCTGAAAGGTTCGGTCGCCGCAAGCGACGCGTTCTTTCCGTTTCGCGACGGGCTCGATGTGATCGCGGATGCAGGCGCGACGGCGGTGATTCAGCCGGGTGGCTCGATGCGGGATGATGAAGTGATTGCGGCGGCAGATGAAAAGAATGTGGCGATGGTTATTACGGGCATGCGGCATTTCCGGCACTAAGCTGGTAAGATTCTTACTCGTATAAGTATTACCGGAAAACCATCATGAAAATCACCACCAAGGGTCAAGTTACTATCCCGCAGGACATCCGTGAAAAGGCGGGGCTGTTGCCGAATACCGAAGTCGAATTCGAATATGTGCGCGGACGTGTCACGTTGACGCCGGTTCCCGCTGCAAAAGGCGCGGGTCGCAGTCTTGCAGGGGCGCTTCGTGGCAGCGCTGGCAGGACGCCAAGAGGCATGACGACCGATGCGCTGATGAAGCTGCTGCGTAATTGACTGAATTATTGCGCTGAACCATGGCAGGCAATATTCTGGTCGATACCAATGTATGGCTCGACGTAATCAATGCGGATCCAGTTTGGTATGATTGGTCAGCCGACCAGCTTGATCGCGTTGCGCAACAGGGAAAGGCGGCGATCAATGTGGTGATCTTCGCCGAACTTTCTGTGCGCTATCAGCGGATGGAAGATTTCGAGAACGCAATCGCGACTTTCCCGATTGAGCGTCTGGCGCTGCCATTTGAAGCCGGTTTTCTGGCAGCCAAGGCATTTCAACAATACCGCAAACGCGCCGGTACGCGAGCCGGAACGTTGCCGGATTTCTTCATTGGCGCACATGCTGCGGTGTCAGGGCTTCCGTTGCTGACGCGTGACGCACGACGCTATACGAAATACTTTCCCAAAGTCAGCCTGATTTCGCCGGAATGATTTCAGTATGAAACTCCTCGTCATCGGCGCCGGTGGCCGCGAACATGCGCTCGCATGGCGCCTCGCGCAAAATCCCAAGGTGCAGTGCGTGTACGTTGCGCCCGGCAATGCGGGCACTGCGCATGAGGAGGGCCTCGTTAACGTGAACCTGACAACGATTGCCGAGCTTCTCAAGTTCGTGCAGGACGAAAAAATCCATCTCACCGTTGTTGGTCCGGAAGCACCGCTGGCAGCGGGGGTGGTCGATGCGTTTCAGGCAGCGGGTCAGAAAATATTCGGGCCCACGCAACGCGCCGCGCAACTCGAATCGTCGAAAGATTTTGCCAAGCAGTTCATGGTGCGGCACAAGATTCCCACGGCTAAAT
>JANYFH010000277.1 GCA_025362705.1 Betaproteobacteria bacterium | reverse complement strand
TTTCAAAATGCGCCGTCGCAAGCACTATCAAAAGCGTCAAGGCCATCGCCAGAATTACACCGAGATTCAAATCGGCGCAATTACGGCATAAGGAGATAGACAATGGCACATAAAAAAGCAGGCGGCAGTTCACGTAACGGTCGCGACTCAGAATCAAAACGCCTGGGCGTCAAAACGTTCGGCGGCGAGTTGATCCCGGCGGGTTCAATCATAGTCCGTCAGCGCGGCACCCAGTTCCACGCCGGTGACAACGTCGGCATGGGCAAGGATCACACCCTGTTCGCACTCAAAGACGGCCACGTAAAGTTCGCCGTCAAGGGCGCAAGAAAAGTACGCACGATCAGTATATTGACGGCGTAATTTTTCAGGGCGCAGGTTTCAAAAGGCCCCGGGGAGTTCTCTCCGGGGCCTTTTTATTTCATGCTCGATAATATCGACATGGCAGAAAGTTAAACTGTTCAAATGAAATTTATCGACGAAGCACGTATTGAAATCCACGCCGGTGACGGTGGTCGCGGCTCGGCATCGATGCGGCGCGAAAAATATATTGCCAAGGGTGGTCCCGACGGCGGCGATGGCGGCAGTGGCGGCAGCATTTATGTCGTGGCGGACAAAGACCTCAACACGCTTGTCGATTATCGATTCACACGCATCTTTCGCGCCAAGGACGGTGGCCAGGGTCGGGGCGCGGGTTGCACCGGGCGCGGCGCAGACGACGTGACATTACGCGTACCGGTCGGTACCGTAATCAAAGATCTGGCGACCGAACAGTTGATTGCTGACCTGACGCACGATGGCCAGATTGCAGAAGTCGCAAAAGGTGGCCATGGCGGTCTCGGCAATCTGCATTTCAAATCCTCAACCAACCGCGCGCCGCGCCAGTTCACACCGGGCGGTGAGGGCGAAACCAAAGAGCTTTATTTCGAGCTGAAAGTGTTGGCCGATGTCGGACTGCTCGGCATGCCTAATGCGGGCAAATCAACATTCATTCGCGCCGTTTCCGCCGCGCGCCCTAAGGTAGCTGACTACCCATTCACTACGTTGCATCCGAATCTCGGTGTCGTGCGCGTAAGTGATAACCGCAGCTTTGTAATCGCCGACGTACCCGGTTTGATCGAAGGTGCAGCCGAAGGTGCGGGGCTTGGTCACCAATTCCTGAAGCATTTGCAACGCACACACCTGCTGTTGCATTTGGTTGATATCGCGCCGTTTGACCCCGCAACAGACCCTGTCAAGGAAGCAAAAGCGATCATCAATGAACTCAAAAAATACGACGCGGCATTGTTCGACAAGCCGCGCTGGCTGGTGTTGAACAAAACAGATCTGCTCGAACCCGCAGAAGCAGAAAAACGCGTGAAAGCGATTATCAAAGGCCTGAAATGGAAGGGCCCGCACTTCACTATCTCAGCGATGAAAAGCGATGGCTGCAAAGAACTGACGTTTGCGATCATGGATCATATCGATGCCGTGCGCGCCGCTGCTGCCACCGACGCAGCATAGGTAATAATATGAAAATACAAGCACTGGCGCGGTACTTCAGCCATTTTGTATCGGAAAGCCGCTACAGTGCTTGTGTTTTAGTTTCCAGCTAATGGCACTCCAAGCCAAGCGCATCGTCGTCAAGATCGGCTCCACCCTCATCACCAATCATGGTGCAGGTGTGGATCACGCACTCATCAAAGACTGGGTCGGACAAATTGCCGAGCTCAGTAAACGTGACGTCGAAGTCCTGCTTGTTTCCAGCGGTGCCATCGCCGAAGGCATGAAGCGCCTGGGTTGGAAAACCCGACCGCACGAAGTGAACCAGTTGCAAGCCGCAGCGGCCGTGGGCCAGATGGGACTGGTGCAAGTGTATGAGTCTTCCTTTCGCGAACACGGGCTCGAAACCGCGCAGATTCTATTGACGCACGACGATCTCGCCGACCGCACGCGTTACCTCAATGCCCGATCAACACTCACCACATTGCTGGCACTGCACGTCATTCCGGTGATCAACGAAAACGATACTGTTGTCACTGACGAGATCAAATTCGGTGATAACGATACGCTGGCTGCGCTAGTTTGCAATGCCATCGATGCCGATACGCTCATCATCCTGACCGACCAGCAGGGTTTGTTCAATGCTGATCCGCGCAAAGACCTGACAGCAACCATCATCTCTGATGCCAAGGCAGGTGATCCACAACTCGAAACGATGGCAGGCGGTGCTGGCTCGTCTCTGGGACGCGGTGGCATGTTGACCAAAGTGCTGGCAGCGAAAAAAGCCGCGCTTTCGGGCGCCACCACGATCATTGCCCATGGCTGCGAAACTGATGTGTTGCTGCGCCTGCATGCCGGCGAGGCTATCGGCACACGGTTTACCGCCGATGCGCTCAGCCTGACAGCGAAAAAAACCTGGCTTGCCGGGCATCTCAAAACCGGTGGCACGCTGACACTCGATGCCGGTGCGGCGCGCGCGTTGATGCAAGGCGGGAAAAGCCTGTTGCCAATTGGCGTCACCGGGGTCCACGGAAATTTTGAACGTGGTGCACTGGTGGGATGCCTTGATGCAAACGGCAACGAGATCGCGCGCGGGCTGGCGAACTATTCATCAAACGAAGCGCAAAAAATCATGCGTAAACCAACGACCGCGATTGAAGAATTACTGGGCTACATCGCGGAAGCGGAATTGATCCACCGCGATAATCTCGTCCTGCTCTGAAATCCGGGTACCGTGAATGCGGACTGGACGCAAGCAACGAATCACGCTATCGTTTCGCACCTAAACCGAGACAGGGAGCACGCATGAACCTAGTAGACCGCGCCAAAAATATCCTGCTGCAACCAAAGCAGGAATGGGCCGTCATCGAAGCCGAGACGACCGATACCAAAACGCTCTACACGTCCTACGCGATGATCCTCGCCGCAATTCCAGCGGTTGCGGGCTTTATCGGCATGTCGATCATCGGCTACGGCTCGCTGTTGGGCGTGTCCTTCCGGGTGCCGATTGCGCAGGGCCTGGCAGGCATGGTCGTGAGCTACGCACTGGCGCTTGGTGGTGTCTATGTGTTGGCGCTGATCATTGACGCGCTTGCGCCGAATTTTGGCGGCACGAAAAACATGAATCAGGCGCTTAAGCTCGCGATTTATTCGGCAACAGCATCGTGGCTCGCGGGCATCTTTTCGTTGATCCCGGGATTGGGCATTCTCGGGCTGCTTGGCTTATATAGCCTCTATCTGCTCTTCACCGGTTTGCCGCTGTTAATGAAGTCGCCGGAGGACAAGGCCATGACATACACCATCGTCATCATCGTCTGTGCGATCGTGATTGGCGTTGTGATCGGTGCCATTTCAGGCGGCATTATGGGTGTGCGGCGCTTCTGAAATACCCGGTTTGCAAATCAAAATGGGGCGCACGGGCGCCTCATTTTTTTACGCGACGATCCCGCTAATCATGGCGAACAAGAATTTCTTGTGACGCTGGCGGTTCGTCAGATCGAACCTGCTGGCTTGCGTGGTGGTTTGTGTGCACATGCGCATGACGATTCCCGGCCCGGGGAATGGGTTCAAGAAAACGCACCAACTGGTTCAGCGCGTGCTTGTACGAATCACGCTTGAATTCGATCACCGTATCTAGCGGCACCCAGTAATCGTGCCAGCGCCAGGCGTCGAACTCGGGATGCGTACTCGCGCGTAGCCGGATGTCGTTGTCGCGACCCACCAGTCGCAGCAAATACCAGATCTGCTTCTGGCCTTTATATGTGCCGCGCCATTCGCGTTTAACCCAATGTGTCGGTACGTTGTAGTGCAGCCAACCCTTGGTGCGCCCTAAAATGCGGACGTGTTCGCGCAACAGTCCGGTTTCTTCTTCCAGTTCGCGGAACATGGCTTCTTCAGGGCTTTCGCCCATCTTGATGCCGCCTTGCGGGAACTGCCACGCGTGTTCCCTGATGCGCTTGCCCCAAAACACCTCGTTCTTCGCATTGCAAAGGACGATGGCGACGTTTGGGCGATAACCGTCTCGGTCAATCATGGCCCAAGCCCTTCCAATTCAATAGTTAAAGTAATTCTTTCACAAATTGTGATAGGTGACTAGCCATAAAGTTCTATTTCCCGATTCGGGGCCGTGTAAAATGTTGCCTTAAACCTCCAAAAACACGTCGAAAACACCAATAAATCATGCGTTTATCTAATTTCTTTCTTTCCACCCTGCGCGAAGCTCCGGCTGACGCCGACGTGGTTTCACAAAAATTGATGCTGCGCGCCGGGATGATCAAAAAGCTGGCGGCGGGCATCTATACCTACATGCCGATGGGTCTGCGCTCAATTCGCAAGATCGAAACCATCATTCGCCAGGAAATGAACGCGGC
>JANYFH010000102.1 GCA_025362705.1 Betaproteobacteria bacterium | reverse complement strand
AGATTGAGTAGCGAAAAAGCGAATCGATGAAATCGAGTAGCACCGCAGACTCTCGCAGACGGTAATTTGTTGAGCCTGCCATACAAAGACATGTTGTATTATTTGTCATGCCTGCCGTCTTCCGATACAAGAGCTTTCGCTTTCGCTTTTTCTTCTACTCAAACGAGGGTAACCCTCGTGAGCAATTGCATATCCATGTTCGTAGCCAGGGTAGCGAGGCGAAATTCTGGATAAGGCCGCTGGTAAGAGTTGCACAAAGTGATGGCATTGATGCGCGGACGTTGCGCGAGCTTGTGGAAGTAGTCGAACAAAATATTGATCTAATCGAAAGGAAATGGAATGAACACTTCCGCTAAGTCGGTGCGATTTGATGACAATAGTATGTGGGTCGACTTGTCAGACGGTCGCATTCTCGCCGTCCCGTTGGCGTGGTTCCCGCGCTTGCTGCACGCTGCACCCGAGCAGCGTTTGAAATTTGAGATCAGCCAAAACGGACTGCATTGGGATGAACTCGATGAAGATATTTCTATCGCAGGGCTGCTGTCAGGAACAGGTGACTTGACTCGGGCTGAGCAACAGGCGGCGTGAAACTTGTGGGCGCAGCAATAACGGCTCAAAAAATAAGGGGCTTATTTCGGAAAACAATTCACGCGGGAAGCAAGGGCGTACCGGCTATCCGCAACTGCGCTTTGTGTAGTAGGAGACCACGGTTTTCAGAGCAAATCGCCCGCCTGCCAAGCGCCGATTCGATCTGCTGCTGAAAGCGTTTTCCGCCGAGCGCGAAGTTGCCATTGGTGGCGTGCCTGATTTCATCTACGCGCGCAGGCTCCATGTGTGCTTTGAATAAAGCGCGGTATGCTTTGCGCCGGTATTCAGCCTGCGACGTAAGCAACGCGCTGGCTTTGCCCAGCCCATTGGCATGGTAGCTTGTCCAGCGATAGTCCTGTGACATAGCAATCGCCGCATTGCATGTCGATATGAATGAATCTGATACTTAGCAATGCTGTACCGGACTAATTGCCGTCAGCCCCACATAGGCGGGTTCAACTTCAAAGTGCGACAATTAATCGAACGAAAAAACTAAAGCCGCATTTCCAGGCGCAATGCCACCGACGCATTCGCGCGGCTGCTATACACCGAGGATTGCTGCTGATTGTCCGTCAGTATCACCGTCGAAGACCGGCTGCCGATCGGCGCCAGGTTGGAAAGCGTCAGGCGCAGCTTGTTGGCAGGAGAAATGATCCAGAGCGCATAGACGTCTATGACCCGATTTGCCGAGTTGGTGGACACCTGGGTGTCGGTATCCTGAATCGTGTAAGCGGGCGTATAGGAAGCCGTTCCGCCGATGGTAATCTCTGAATCCTTGAAGCGATAGTCAGCGCCGATATTGCCTTTACCATGTGGTTGACCGTTCAGGCGATTGTTGGAACCGTGGACCGATTCGACGCGTGAATCGAACAGACTCAGGTTGGCACGCAGATCCACGGCGATGGCACCCTCGATGATTTCGTTCAATTTCATCCTGGCCTCGAATTCAACACCATTGGAAACTGCGCTGCCGACATTGCGGACCCGGTTCACATAGCGCGGACTGGTCGCCCAGGGAACGTTTTCGAGCAGCACCACGCGGCGCACCATGTCCTTGATACGGCGGCTGAAAAAATTAACGGAGAAGAGGCCGCCCGACGCGGGATAGTGTTCGTAGGCAAGATCGATGCCGTTCGCGCGCTCCGGCTTCTGTTCCGGATTGCCCGCGAAGTCGGCTGTCGAAGAAGTATTAGGCCCCGGCACCGGATTAGTCTCATCGAGGCGCGGACGCGGCACCAGGCTGAACAGTGACGGCGATTGGTAGCTTTGTGTCAGGCTCAGGCGAATCTGGTCTTTTTTCGGCGCATTGAAACGCCATACCAGATGCGCAAGCGGACTGAAGACGCTGCTGCGATTGCGCACTGCACCACCAACGGCGCTGGAATCAACATTGCTGCGAATTTCAATCTCCTCCCAGCGCGCGCCGACATTAGCGGACCAGTCTTTCGCCGGATCCCATTCGTCCTGCAAATACACGGCATGACGCCGACTCGAAATATCGAGCTCACTACCGAACTCGACCAGTTGCGGAACACCGTTCAAAAGCGTGATGGCGTGATCTATCCGTCGTACATTTTCGATCTCGGCACCGGTCGTGAGTTTGTGGGTTTCGGAAAAGCTGTGAATGAGTTTGGCGGATGCGACCCATGAGACATCATTTGAGCGGTCGTCGGTCAATTGCGTCTTGACCGGAGAGCCGCTGGCGTCAAACTGTTTGTTGTCAAACTCGAGATGGCGATTGTCGCGACCAGCACCACCGCGCAATTCGTAGCGGGTGTCGTCATCGAAGTGCTTGTTGAGTGTGCTGGTAAAGCGCGCACTGGAGAATGGCCCGCCGAACAGATCGGCGGCGGTTACGTAAGGTGCCGGACTCGTGCCGCGCAGCTGGGTCAGCGTACTTTGACCGGCATTGTTGAACTGGCCTTTCGACATGAAAGGCTGGATCATGAATTGCTCGCCATCGCCCCATTTCCACTGGAGCTGCGAACTCAGACTCACATTCCTGCTCCGGCTCGCTGACGGCGACTCAATGAGCTGATCCAAAATCACTGAGTTATCACGCAAATCGATGTCGGTCAAACGCGATTCATCATCGGAACGGCCCAGGCTGTCTCTCGCCGTCAAAGTCAGGCTGTAAGTGCTGGCTGACCCCAGCGCATCACTGCGCGAAAGCGACACATCCCCCCCGGCCTTGCCTCGTTGGCTCCGCACGCCCGCCTTGAAGTCGTCTTGCTTGTTGCGCCGCGGTTTTCGCAGAATGATATTGATAGTGCCGGCTATGGCGCGCGCGCCGGTCTCGGCCGTCGGCGCGCGCAAGATCTCGATACGTTCGACTTGCTCCGGGGAAATCTGCTCAATCGAAAATCCTGGTGCAACGCGTTCACCATCGATCAGTATCTGGGTGTACCCGGAGCCCATGCCGCGCAACGAGACCGCTCCGCTGCTGTTGACCGTGATCCCCGGCAGGCGGCGCAGCACATCGACCAGGGCCCCATCTCCGAACTTCTCGATCTCGTCGCGACCGACGATGATTTTGGCAGCGGTTGATTCACGGCGCTCATCCGTCGTCGTCGTGCGCTGGGTGTTCACCTTGATCGTTTCCACCTCCTGTTTCTTGTCGAGCATGAGTCCCGCAGGAAATTTTTCACTTCGCTTAGTAACCTCTGGCGCGCCAAGGGCCTCATCAGGCACCGCAGCTTCGGAATCCGGTTTTGGCGCAGGCGTCTGCTGCGCGTGACTGCCATCAATTACGCCAAGGAACAATATCAAACTGGCCAGCAATGATCGCGCGATCTGTAACACGGGAGCACTCCGGCGGTTAAGGGCGGCTAAACGGGTAAGCGTGATTTATTTTACGCAATATACAGAAAATGGGCTTGCCGCCCATAAGCCCGAACTCCATCACGAGGCTTTCGAGTGCCAGGGCCGTGGCGACGGCCACCGTGAGCATGGGCTGGCAGAGAACAATCGGGAACAGCAACTGTCTTGATTTCACGCGGTTGCTGCGGTTGTTTTCAGGTTCCTGGCGGTGACGGCGCGTCGTTAGAGCCCCATCAAGATCAAGAAATTGACACGGCACTATAATGTTGTCATGAACACATCCACACAACATAACCACGCGGAGCCGCATTGCGTGCATGGCGATGCTGGCCACGCGCCGCTGGCGGCTGAACAGAAGGCCGTTTCAGGGCATGAACACCACAG
>JANYFH010000215.1 GCA_025362705.1 Betaproteobacteria bacterium | reverse complement strand
TTTCATCACCAAACCCTTGAGGTTCAGCAAAATATCGACCACATCTTCCTGCACGCCTTCCAGCGTGGAGTACTCGTGGAGAACGCCGGCAATCTTCACTTCTGTCGGCGCGTAACCTGGCATGGAAGACAACAAAATGCGGCGTAGCGCATTGCCCAGCGTGTGGCCGTAACCGCGTTCGAACGGCTCCATCACCACCTTGGCATGTGCTGGGGAAATGTTTTGGACGTCGATGATGCGCGGCTTCAAGAAAGTCGTGGCATTGCTTTGCATTGACGAGTGCCTCTATAAAAAGTGGAGGCGCACCATGACGTGCATGGCGCGCCTGAAAAACGAATTACTTGGAATACAATTCGACGACGAGCTGTTCGTTGATGTCGGCAGCAAACTCAGCGCGATCCGGCAGGGTCTTGAACACGGCGGAAAATTTCTTCGTGTCTACTTCCACCCAGCTCGGGAATCCACTCGACTCGGCAAGCTTCAAAGAATCCTGCACGCGCAACTGCTTCTGCGCTTTTTCCTTGAGTGCCACCACGTCATTGGGCTTTAACAAATAGGATGGAATGTTGACCGCTTTGCCGTTGACCTGCACAGCGCAGTGCGAAACCAACTGACGCGCTTCGGCACGGGTAGAGCCGAAACCCATGCGATAGACGGCATTGTCGAGACGCGACTCCAGCAACTGCAACAGATTTTCGCCCGTCGCGCCCTTACGACGAGCAGCTTCAGCAAAATACGTGCGGAACTGACGCTCCAGTACACCGTACATGCGACGGATTTTTTGCTTTTCGCGCAATTGCGTTCCGTATTCAGAGACACGGGACTGCTTGGCGCCGTGCTGCCCGGGACGCGATTCAAGTTTGCACTTGGAATCAAGCGGACGACGCGCGCTTTTCAGAAAAAGATCGGTGCCCTCGCGACGGGAGAGCTTGCATTTTGGACCAAGATAACGAGCCACGTTTTATTCTCCCTACGATTACATGCGACGACGCTTGGGTGGGCGGCAACCGTTATGCGGTACCGGCGTCACGTCAGCGATCGACAAAATTTTGATTCCCAGTGCGTTCAATGCGCGTACTGCCGATTCGCGCCCTGGGCCTGGGCCCTTGATACGCACTTCAAGGTTTTTGATGCCACATTCCAGCGCAGCTTTCCCCGCGGATTCTGCTGCAACCTGCGCAGCAAACGGCGTGGATTTACGCGAGCCCTTGAAACCGGCTCCACCCGAGGTCGCCCAGGACAACGCATTGCCTGACCGATCAGTGATGGTGATGATGGTGTTATTGAACGACGCGTGAATGTGTGCGATACCTTCCGACACATTCTTTTTGACCTTCTTGCGTACGCGCGTTGCCGTTGTTGGTTTTACCATGCTGATTCCTTCGCTCTAAACTCTTATTTCGCCAAACGAATAGCTTTGCGCGGACCCTTGCGGGTACGTGCGTTGGTGCGGGTTCGTTGACCTCGCACCGGCAGGCCTTTGCGATGACGCGTGCCGCGATAGCAGCCCAAATCCATCAAGCGCTTAATGCTCATGGAAACTTCACGACGGAGATCGCCTTCCACCGTGAATTTCGCAATCTGTTCGCGGAGTTTGTCCATATCGCCGTCCGACAAATCCTTGACCTTCGCGGACCTGGCCACGCCTGCAGCAACGCAGATTTTCTGCGCGCTGGTGCGACCGATTCCGTAGATCGCGGTAAGCGCGATTTCGGTGTGTTGATGATTGGGTATGTTTACGCCAGCAATACGTGCCATGTTGTTTCCTGCCTCTTAACCGTTAACCTTGGCGCTGCTTATGGCGCTTGTCTGTACAAATCACGCGCAATACGCCCTTGCGCCGCACCAACTTGCAGTTGCGGCAGATTTTTTTTACCGATGCTTGAACTCGCATAATTGCTACTCCTAAAATTTCCGTTTGTTGCCGTTTACTTGGCCCGAAAGGTAATTCTTGCTTTCGTTAAATCGTAGGGCGTCAATTCCACTGTCACTTTGTCGCCGGGAAGGATGCGGATATAGTGCATTCGCATCTTTCCGGAAATATGACCTAACACAATATGGCCATTTTCCAATTTCACCCGGAACATTGCATTGGGAAGTGTCTCAACAATTTCCCCTTGCATCTGGATCGTTTCTTCTTTCGCCATTCACCCTCGTTAGCTGTATTTAGCGAACCGGAATTCCGGATCCCTTGAAATTAGCTTTTTTCAGCAGGCTTTCGTACTGGTGCGACATCATGTAGGCCTGCAACTGCGCCATGAAGTCCATGGTCGTCACGACAATAATCAATAATGATGTGCCGCCAAAATAGAACGGTACGGCGTATTGCATATGCAAGAACTCCGGCAGCAGGCAGACTAGCGTGATATAGCCCGCACCAACCAGCGTCAAGCGCGTCAAAATCTTGTCGATGTAGCGTGCAGTCTGCTCACCAGGACGAATCCCGGGAACAAATGCGCCACTCTTTTTCAGGTTATCCGCCGTTTCCTTGGAATTAAAGACCAAGGCGGTGTAAAAGAAGCAGAAGAAAATAATCGCGGCCGCATACAGAATCGTATAAAGCGGTTGGCCCGGAGCCAGTGCGTTACCAATATCCTTGAGCCACGTCATATTCTCACTCTGGCTGAACCAATTAGCCGCAGTCGCAGGAAACAGAATGATGGATGACGCAAAAATCGGCGGGATCACGCCTGACATATTCAACTTCAGCGGCAAATGCGAGGACTGACCACCGTACAATTTGTTGCCGACCTGGCGTTTTGCGTAATTGACTAAAATCTTCCGCTGCCCACGTTCAACGAACACCACAAACATTGTGACTGCAACCACGAGCGCGGCAATAAACAGAACGGCTGGAATCGACATCGCGCCAGTACGCGCAAGCTCAAGCGTACCGCCGATTGCCGATGGCAGCCCTGCTACGATGCCGGCAAAAATGAGTAGCGAAATACCATTGCCAATTCCACGCTCGGTAATCTGCTCGCCCAACCACATCAAAAACATTGTGCCCGTCACGAGAGTGATGACCGTGATGAAGCGAAAAGCCATGCCTGGATCAATTACAAGACCTTGCTGGGACTCCAGCGCAATTGAAATACCAACACCCTGAAATAAAGCCAATCCGACAGTGCCATAACGCGTGTACTGGGTAATTTTGCGACGCCCGGCTTCGCCTTCTTTTTTCAAGGCTTCAAGCGGCGCATACACAACCGTCAGCAACTGCATGATGATCGAGGATGAGATGTAAGGCATGATGCCCAGCGCAAACACGGAGAAGCGCGACAAAGCCCCACCGGAGAACATGTTGAACATGCCCAGAATGCCGCCGGACTGTTGTTCAAACAGCTTTGCAAGCGTGGCCGGATCGATTCCCGGCACAGGCACGTGCGTGCCGATACGGAAAACGATGAGCGCCAACACCAGAAACACCAAACGGCGTTTCAGGTCGCTCATCTTGCCGACTGCTGCTAAAGGGTTGGAAGCCAACGTTTGATCCCGTTCGTTCTACAACTTAAGCTTGCGCCACTGCTTCAATAGAACCACCAGCTGCTTCAATTGCAGCTTTGGCGCCTTTGGTCACACCGAGTCCCACGAGCTTCACTTTCTTTTCGATCTTGCCAGACAAAAATACCTTTGCGCCTAGCGCTTTGTGCGAAACCACGCCGGCTTGTTGCAGCGCGGCCAGATCAATCGTATCCACCGGCATCGCGGCGATTTCGGACAAACGTACCTGAACAATATCGTTGCGCGTCAGCGACACAAAACCACGCTTGGGCAAACGACGCTGCAGCGGCATTTGACCGCCTTCAAAGCCGACCTTGTGGAATCCACCCGAACGCGACTTTTGACCTTTGTGACCGCGACCGGCAGTTTTACCTAACCCAGAACCGATACCGCGACCGACGCGGCGGCGATTCTTGGTAGAGCCTTCTGCTGGTTTGATGTTATTGAGTTCCATTGTGTTCTCGTTTATTTTCAGTGAGTTTTACGCGACGACGACCACTAAGCTTCGACGCGGAGCAAATAACTCACTTTATTGATCATTCCGCGATTGGACGGCGTATCTATAACAGTGACGGTCTGGTGCGGCTTTTTCAAGCCCAGGCCATGAACGCATGCTTTATGCGCTTTGAGGCGACCAATGATGCTCTTGGTGAGCGTCACGGTGACGGTTTTTTGGGTAGTCATGTTTTGCCTCTATTCTCTTTAAGCAAAAATTTCTTCGACGGTTTTGCCGCGCTTGGCAGCAACTTCCGAAGGACGGCTGATCTGGGACAAACCGTCAAGCGTGGCGCGAACCACGTTATATGGATTGGTTGAACCGTGGCATTTTGCAGAAATGTTGGTAATCCCCATCACTTCGAACACCGCACGCATCGCGCCGCCCGCCTTGATACCAGCACCTTCAGGTGCGGGCTGCATGAAAACTTTGGTACCGCCGTGCTTGCCCATCACTTCGTGATGCAGCGTGCCGTTTTTCAACGAAATTTTCACCAGTCTG
>JANYFH010000148.1 GCA_025362705.1 Betaproteobacteria bacterium | reverse complement strand
GTTGCGGTCGCATTGGCGTCCGGCTTTGTACTCGACCACCACCACGCGACGCCCGCAAAGATGACGATTGCGATGGCGGCGACAAACACCCATCGTCGGGAGGACATGCGGGAAGCACTTGCTGGAATTAGCGACATTATTGATCCGGTAGTTGGAAGTGCGCGCCTGACGGCTGCGACGATGTTGATATTGTGCGTGAAAGTCTAATTGCCCGCGTTGACTTGATGCAAGCAATTCAAAGAGTGACCGTCCATGAGGCCTTAGGTTCCTTTAACGGCGTGCTTGACTTTGGTGATGGCGGATAACCACCCGCAAGCCTTTTTATCGCGCATGTGGCTACCTGATTAACGAACCAAACTCCAGCACCCGCGCGCCTTCCGACGGTATTTCGGTCTGGAAGGCACACCAATGCTGGTGTTTATCCAAAACCAAATCAGGCAAAGCGGATAATCGGTTGATACTTCCATTGCAGCCCGATCACGCATTTCACTCGGTTAGAATTGTATAGAAGGCATGGCTGGCGCTTGATGTTACGCAGTGCGGCTATTGCCAATCGGGACAGATCATGATGGCGGTAGCGTTGTTGAACCGAAAGCCCAAGCCTGCGGATAAAGACATTGATGACGCAATGAGCAATATTTGCCGATGTGGTACTTATCAGAGCATTCGCGCCGCGATTCATCTAGCTGCAAGAGCCGTAATTTGCCGCTCAAGAACAACGGACTCACGATTGCATAGGCTTGGTATGTCAGTGACAGTGACTGCACTGGTGCTTGCAGGCTGCGCTGTCAGTGCCTCGCCGATATTGACTGCCGATTACGCGCGTGGTCGTGAAATCGTGATGGGGCGCGATGGCAATTGCCTGCTCTGCCACGCTGTTCCTGAAACGGGTGCGCGCTTCATGGGCAATCTCGGACCTGCACTCTCGGGAATTGGCGCAAGACTGGACGCATCGCAACTGCGCCTGCGCCTGATTGATCCACAACGCTTCAATCCCGACTCGATCATGCCTGCATACGCGCGCACCGAGGCACTCACGCAAGTAGGCCAGGCGTGGCGCGGCAAGCCGATTCTGAGCGAACAACAAATCGAGGATACCGTTGCATTCCTCGCCACACTGCGATGAACATTAATTTCGCGCGTCGCCTTTTTTCTGCGCTACTGCTGGGTACTGTGGCACGTTGTTGGCCGTGGCTGCTAGCAACCGGGTCAGCCACCGCACATGCCGCTGATGATGCCGTGAACCCGGACCCATTCCCGCAACTCGCCCGCGCCATTACCGGTGGCGCACCCATCCGCAGCGGGCGCGTGTTCATCGATACACCACGGCTTGCCGACAATGGCCACTCCGTACCGATCACTGTGAATGTTGAGAGCGCAATGACGGCGCAGGATTTCGTGCGCCGCATCACACTTGTATCGGAGAGTAATCCGCGCCCATTGATCGCAACGTTTCACCTCACGCCAAAGTCGGGCCGCGCCGAGATCACCACCCGAATCCGGCTGAATAAAACGCAGCGCGTGATGGCGCTTGCAGAGCTATCAGACGGCACATTCTGGTCGAGCCGCGCAGAAGTTATCGTAACCGAATCAGCCTGTCTGGACGCTGACTGACATGCCCGCACGATTAAACGTACCCAAAGAGGTGAAGCGCGGCGCCGTCGTGCCGGTGCGCATCGCGATCCTCCATCCGATGGAAACCGGATTTCGCTACGATGTTGATGGCCGCAGTATTCCCAAGAATGTGATTCACACGCTGACCTGCAAATTCAATGGCGACATTATTTTCCGCGCCGACATGGGTTCGGGCATGGCCGCCAACCCCAGCGTGCAGTTTTATTTCGTTGCCGAGCGCAGCGGTGAACTGCTGTTTGAATGGAGCGATGACGTCGGGCAGCGCGGGAGCGAGCGCGCCACGCTCACCGTGACGGAATGAATTCAGCCAGCCGCGCATCGGCTTGTGTGGCATTGCTGGTGACCGGCCTTGCCATTGCGCATGATGCCCGGAGTGAAGCCCCTGTTCGACCCGTTGTACCTAAATCAGGGATCAACTTTGCAAGCGCCGAACTGCGCACGTTGCAGGCAGATGACGCCACCAATCCCGGCATGTTGTGGGTCACGCGTGGCGAAACGCTCTGGAACGAAGCCGCCGGCAAAGAAGTGAAGTCGTGCGCGCAATGCCACGGCGCGGCAGCGGTTTCAATGAAAGGGGCGGCAACCCGTTATCCGCAGATTGAGGCGCGCGCGCAGTCGCTTATCAACCTCGAGGGCCGCATCAATTTGTGTCGCGCCAATCACCAGAACGCCGCACCTCTCGCGTACGAGTCGGCCGAGCTGCTTTCTCTCACCACCTACGTTGCGTACCAGTCGCGCGGACTGCCGAGCAAGGTCGTTATCGACGATGGCAATCGCCAGCATTTCAAGCGCGGGGCTGCGCTTTACC
>JANYFH010000122.1 GCA_025362705.1 Betaproteobacteria bacterium | reverse complement strand
GTGAAGGGCATTCCGGCCGTCGTTGTCTCGATGCAATCTGCGCCGCAATTGATACCGGTGCCGGTGACGGTTCCCGTTCCGGTGCCGTTCTTGAGTATGCCGAGGGTCGGTAACGTCAACGGCAGCGAAACGCTATCGATGAAGACGCGATTTTTGCAGTTGGCGCCACCCGGTGCCGCCGGAATTGCATTGGCACAATTAAAACTCAGTCCGCTCTTGAATCTCCAGCGCAGTGTGTGCGTGCCGGCAGAAATTGCCTGTGTCACAGGAACCCAACCGCTTTCGCCACCGGTGTTGGACACGACAACACCATTGTCGATAAAGAATTCAAATTGCTGATAGGTTGGATAACTCGAGAGCATGTATGCGAAGCTCAGGTTGCCGGCTGCAAAATCGCCGGTAAATTCCAAATCCGAATTGACAAAGTTTGTGGTGCTGAGCGCCGCCGACAATGTTTGCGCCGAGCGCAGGCTGGTCGGGCTTAAGTAACCATCAGTCGTTTCAACCGTCCACGCGCCGCCGGTGCCACTGGCCGGTGTCACATAGGTGGCCGGAACCACTCCGCCGGGCGGGAAGTTATCCGCTTCATCATCAATGATCGACACCGTGGCCGTAGTGGTAGCACTACCTGCGGTGCCGACAGAAGCACCACCGGTTGCGCCGGACAAGACTACCGTGAATTTTTCGGTTCCCTCAAGAATCGCATCCTGCAGTATCGGTATGGTGATCGTTTGGACGCTGGTGTCGCCATCGGCCCAGCTCAATGTATTGCTGACGGCGGTGTAGTCGGCGCCAGCGGTGGCGGTGCCATTGACGCTTGCGTAGTTCACGGTAATCGCACCGGTCGATCCGACGTGACGTGCAACGGAAAGCGTGACCGAACCCGCTCCCTCGGAGACGGAATAATTTTGCGGAATGAAGGCAACGATTCCCGGGCCGGTGAAGGTTGTCAGGCCGAGCCGGAAATTGGCGACCGTTTCGCGCGTATCGTTGAGCGCGCGCTGTTCATGCGCATTGGTGGCGTTGCCTGTTGTCGCCAGTACCGCAGTAGGATAGGCGGGGGTATTGTCATACGACACAGCAGGATTCGAAAAATGCGGAATGCGCGTACAGCCGAAGGTCGGTGGCACATTTCCAAGTGTGGCGATACATTGATCGTTGTACGACATCACCGTGCGAAAGTGGTTCGTCAAATCGATGTAGCCATGCGCGTAGGTGATCGTGGTGGGTGTAGTACTTCCTGCCGGCGTCACCGTCGTGTTTGTAGTGGTATCGACAAAATTGTCGTGGCGCAGGCCCATGTTGTGGCCGAGTTCGTGCGCAAACGTGTACCCGCCAGCGCCGGTGCAGGCGGGCGAGGCAACGACATTGAATCCTGCCGACGCAAACGAGGCAGCTTCGGTACTCATCAGCGATCCCAGACCGCAGTAGTCTGTGTAGACGCCCCACAGGCTAACCAAATCTGCTGCGTACAAATCGCGCAGTACGTGAACTTCATCCATGAAGCCGTCGTTGGTTATTTCCAGTCGCGGCAGATCGACATCCATGTTTATTTCGTTGTAATTCACTTCGCCTTTGTAAACGAGGCGAAGGCGCTGCACAACAAGGGAATTCGCATACACCTGATTGGTCAGTGCGATTTGCGCGTCGATGTTCGCGTTCATCTGCGCGGCTGTGCCCGGTGTTTGCGAAAGCCGCGCTGCAGGCGTGTAAACCACCATCACATCGATAATGCTGCCGTCGTCGGCCAGCGTGGCAGCTGCCAGCGGTGTGGTCGTCAGGGATGCTTTTGCGCCTGCCTGTGGGCTGCCCTTGGTCGTTGTTGCCGACGGCACTTCGAAAAATTTGGGGCCGGTCAGATCAAGTTTTGTTGGTGGGTGATCGGGGCGATCAATGGCGCTCTTTTGTCTGGCAACGAAGCCGGATTCCGCAGAACCGTGAATTTCGTAGCGCTGACCACGCGCGGCTAAATTGATGGACACCGCGCCGTCGTTGATAACCAGCACCACGATGCTTTGCGGATCGTCGGGCACGTTGCCAATATAGGCAATGCCGCCGCTGGAGGTCGGTTCGGTACGGTTAATCTGGACGACGAAAATGGCATCGTCGAAAAACGGGATCTGGATGGTTTGCGGCGCGGCTTCTGCGGTAATTCTTGCGTAGGTCTTGTTGAGGGCTGAAAAATCCATGGTGACGAGGCGCGCGCGTAGTGACGCGTCGGGTCGGGAGGCCTTGGCAAGCAGCGCGCTGGCGGCCGCAGACTTGGTGCCGGTGTCGGGGGACAACAAAATGGAAGCAATGTCGGTTTGCGCCGAAATTCTGGTTTTGGCGCTCGCGCTCTGCGCATTGGCGTTCTGCAGCGTTGCCGCGCACAAAAACAGGATCAGAAACGTTTTGAAAAGCGTGGTCGTGCGGGAGTTCGCCATGATGGGTCCTGTTTGCGGTCAATTGCTGCTGAATCCCCGCTCGACAAGGCATCTGTTTGATCGATGATTTGTCTTTGTCGACGGACGAGTGGTCTCTGCCACATTTTTGGACGTTCAGAACCTTGGTGGCTATTCTGTCTTCCGTGTGTCGTTGATTGTAAACGGACTACACCAGAGGGGGTAGTGAATTTGTCACACT